>ONWT01000024.1 GCA_900321575.1 uncultured Lentisphaerota bacterium
GCCGGAAACCGCGACACCACCGACGCGCAGCTCTGGTTCGTCCGCTGCGTGCAGGAGGTCGAGCTTGCGGCCGGCGCGTCGGACGCGACGGCGAAGCTTCGCAAGACATGCGAGTCGATAGTCTCGAACTACATCGCGGGAACGCCGAACGGAATCCGCGTCGATCCCGATTCCGGCCTCGTGTGGTCGCCTTCGCACTTCACGTGGATGGACACGAACTATCCCGCCTGCACGCCGCGCATCGGCTATCCCGTCGAGATAGAGGCGCTGTGGATTTCGGCGCTCCGCTTCCTCGGCCGCGACGAGCTCGCCGAGAAGGCGCTCGATTCGGTGAAGCGGCTCTTCAAGCGCGAGGAGGGTGGCTATTACGACTGCCTTGCGGCTCCTGGCGGCGAAAGCGCCGCGGATGCGAAGCCCGAGGACACGATCCGCCCGAACCAGCTTTTCCTGATTACGCTCGGCATTCTCGACGACAAGTCGATTCTCCGCGCGACCGAGGAGCTGCTCGTTCCCGGCGGCATGCGTTCGCTCAACGCCGGCCATCCGCTCTACCGCGGCGTATACGAAGGTGACGAAGACACGATGCGCAAGCCCGCCTATCACAACGGCACGGTCTGGGGATGGGTGTTCCCGCTCTACGCCGAGGCGCTCGTCGCCACGGGAGCTTGCTCGCGCGAATCTGCGCTTGCGCTTCTCGCGTCGTCTGTGGAGAATCTCAACGCGGGCTGCCTCTGCCATGTCAGCGAAAACGCCGACGGCGACGCGCCTCATGCGCAGAAGGGCTGCACGGCCCAGGCCTGGAGCGATTCCGAGCTTCTCCGCGTCTGGTTGAAATTGCGTTGATTTGCCCCCTTGCGCAAGGTGGGTCGGTTTTGGTATAATACGCGCCAATTGATCGTTCGGGCGTGGCGCAGTGGTAGCGCAGTTGACTGTTAATCAATTGGTCGCTGGTTCGAATCCAGCCGCCCGAGCCAATCAAGGGAAGCGAAAGCCGGCGATGCGCATTGCATCGGCGGTTTTTCTGTTTCATGGGGAGATGCCGAAGCGCAGAGTGATTGTCTAGTCGTGCCGAGAGGCCTGCAATATGCGGGTTCGGCGCGATGTGGTGGCGGCAAGAGCCCATAAAATGAGGGTGAAATAAAATTCCCACTTGCAAAGTGCCGAAAAAATTGGTAAATTATACACCAAACACGCGGGAGTGGTTCTTGCGTGCGAAACAAAGGATCAAAACTAATGGCTAAGAAAGTCCAGGTTCCGACAACCAAGTCCGCGATCATGGCTGCGCTCGCTGAGGCCGCCGGCATCAGCAAGAAGCAGGCAGTCGCCGCTTATGACAAGCTCCTCGAGATCGCCTATGCAGGCGCGAAGACCCCGAAGGGTATCGTGCTCCCCGGCCTCGGAAAGCTTATCAAGGCGAAGAGCAAAGCCCGCACCGGCCGCAATCCCAAGACCGGCGAGCCCATGAAGATTCCGGCCCGCACGAAGGTGAAATTCCGCGTGGCCAAGGCTGCGAAGGATGCAGTCCTCGGCTAATCGCGAGAGTATCGCGATATATGCGAACGCGGGCCCTTGCAACAGGGTTCGCGTTTTTCGTTGATGCGAGGGCGTTCCCGAGTTTCATCGCACAGTCAGGAATTATGGTATACTGTATAACATGACACTTCCGCAGAGAGTTGCACACATTGTAAAACACGGCATGTCCTATCTTCATCCGTGTGTTTACGGCGAATTGAATTCCAAAGGGGCGCTGGCCGATATAGCCTCCGATCTCGAGAGGGAGATTGCCTTGCTTTGTCCCGGCCGCGACGCCAAGGCTGTTGTGGACGAATTCATCGGCAGGCTTGCCGAGGTTCGCAGGCTTGTCGAGACCGACGTCTCGGCGGCGTATGACGGCGACCCCGCGGCCACAAGCCGAATGGAGGTCGTCATGGCTTATCCAGGTCTCTACGCTGTTACGATACACCGACTCGCCCATGAACTGTACCGGCTCGGAGTGCCGATACTGCCACGCGTGATGAGCGAACTCGCGCATTCCAAAACAGGTATCGACATACACCCCGGGGCGACGATCGGCGAGAGGTTCTTCATAGATCACGGCACAGGCGTCGTGATCGGCGAAACGACTGTGATCGGGCGCAATGTGCGCCTGTATCAGGGCGTCACGCTCGGGGGGCTTTCGTTCGCCAAGGATTCGTCCGGAGCGCTCGTAAAGGGCGTCAAGCGCCATCCGAACATCGAGGATAATGTGGTGATCTACGCCAACGCTACCATTCTCGGTGGCGAGACGACAATCGGCCACGATTCGGAAATCGGCGGCAACGTATGGCTCAAAGATTCCGTGCCGCCGAATTCGCGCGTCTACAATCAGCAACCGGCGCCCGTTGTCAAGTCCATACCGGCATGATGGTAGAGGCGCTTAGATTGCGAGCCGCGATTCTGCGCGGCATACGCGGCTTTTTCGACGGGCTCGGTTTTGACGAGGTGGTTACGCCAGTAAGAATCGCCGCCCCGGCGCCAGAGCCGCATATAGATTGCCCGTCTTGCTGCGGCGAGTTTCTGCGCGCTTCGCCGGAGTTGCAGATGAAGCGTCTTCTTGCGGCAGGCATGGATCGCATATATCAGATAGGCCCATGCTTTCGCGAAGGAGAGAAGGGGCGCAGGCACAATCCCGAATTCACCATGATCGAATGGTACAGGAAGAATGCAACATACAGGGATATCGCAAACGACCTGGAGGCGCTTCTTGCCGCGCTCTCGCCGGATGCTCCGAAGCCTGTATGGATCACGGTGCGAGAGGCATACTTGCGTTTCGCGGGCTGGGACCCGTGGCTGGACTGGGACCAAGACAGGTTTGACTTCGACATGGCGACAAAGATAGAGCCATCTTTGCCCAAGGAGCCTGTCTTTCTTGCGGATTATCCCGTCCGGGCATGCTCGCTCGCGAAGCTTCGCGGCGATGTTGCCGAGCGGTGGGAGTTTTATTGGCGGGGTGTAGAACTGGCGAACTGTTTCACCGAGCTGTGCGATGCCGGCGAACAGCGCAAGAGATTTCTCGAGGCGCGCGAAGAACGGCGTATTCTTGGCGAAACAGACTATCCGCTAGACGAATCGTTTCTGGCGGAACTGCCGCTTGTCGGTTCCGCCTCTGGCGTCGCTCTCGGTATCGACAGGCTCGTGATGCTGCTTTGCGGCGAAGCGTCGATATCGGATGTCATGGCATTCTCATGACGAGCCGTTTTTGCGGTGCTTTGCGGCTTGTCGGGCTACTTGCCTATATCCATAACGATATGCTATAATACACAAACGAATTGATGAAAGGTCAATGGAACAAATGAAACTTGAAGATCTTAAGGGGAAGACGGTCGGAGTCTGCGTTTCGGGCGGGCTCGACTCTAAGACGATTTGCTGCGTTTTGCTTGATGCAGGAGTGAAAGTCAAGGCGTTTTCGGCCAATGTCGGCCAACCCGACGAGAAGGACATCAACGACATAAAAGCCAGAATGGCACCCACGGGCGTCGATACAACCATCGTCGATGTGACGAAGGAAATGGCCGACATCTGCTTCGAGACGGTCAAGTGCCAAGCGATGTATGATGGCGGCTACTGGAACTCGACCGGTATTGCGCGCGCCGTCACGGTGCAGAAGCTTCTGCCTGCAATGAAGAAGGCGGGGTGCGTGGTGCTGGTTCACGGGGCGACGGGCCGCGGCAACGACCAGATGCGCTTTGAGCGCTACACCAACGTGCTCGACCCCAAGTTCGGCGTTTATGCGCCGTGGCGCGACGCGGAGCTGCTGAAGAAGTTTCCCGGGCGTACCCAGATGGTTGAATTTCTCGCGAAGCGCGGCATTGTCGCGTTTGCGGGCACCAAGAAGAAATATTCGACAGACGCCAATCTCGCCGGCCTTTCCCACGAGGCCGAGGACCTTGAGTCGATGGAGACTTCGATGCGCATCGTGAAGCCTACCATGGGCGTTTGGCCTGACAAGGCGCCGAACAAGGTCGAGAAGGTCGTTCTGAAGTTCGAAAAGGGCCGTTGCGTCGCCATCAACGGCAAGAAGATGACGCCTTACGAGGTTATGCTCGAGGTCAACAAGATCGGCGGCAGAAACGGTATCGGCATGAAGCACGCGCTCGAAAACCGCATCATCGGCACCAAGAGCCGCGGCGTATATGAGGCGCCTGGAATGGAAGTTCTTTCATGGGGTCTCAAGTATATTTACGAAGGCGTTATGGATCGCCGTTCGACAGATCTCTTCCAGAAGCTTTCGAAGTTCGTGAGCGACCAGATATATGACGGCCGGTGGTTCGATCCGGCGACCCGGGCGGCACGGGCCGCCATACAGGTTTGGGCCGACAAGGCTACCGCCGAAGTTTCGCTCGGCCTTTACAAGGGCAATATCTTCTTTGAGTCGCTCAAGGGCCTCAAGGCTACGATATACAATGAGGCCGACAGCTCGATGGAGGCGTCCGACGGGCTAAATCCGCACAGTTCGCAAGGCTTTGCCGAAATCCAGAGCGTAGAGGCCAAGATGCTTGCGAAGGCAGGCCAGATCAAGGCGTAATTGTTCTCCGGAGGCAATCAGATGTCGGAAACAACAGAACAGAATCCTTCCAAAGAGGAGACATCCCCGTCCGAGCAGGCGCCTGCAGAGACGGCGGAGACGCCCGCCAAAGAGCAGTCGAAGCAAACAGAGGCGAAGGCAGAAGAAGAGCCTGCCAAGCCTGTTGAAATCGACTGGAAAGACCGCTATGCGCGGCTTATGGCCGATTTCGACAATTTCAAGAAGCGTACTGCGCGCGACCGCGAAGATTCGTACCGCTTTGCAGAGGCCGAGATTTTGCGGGATATTCTGCCGGCAGTAGACAACCTTTCGCTTGCGCTAGGCAACGCGAAAGATAAGGAAGACGATTTCGTCAAGGGCGTCCGGCTCGTTTACGATTCGATGCTTCAGGCGCTCAAGGCCCACAGGGCGGAACCGTTTGATTCCCTCGGCAAAGAGCTGGATCCTGAGAAAATGGAGGCGATAGCGACACTTCCTTCCGAAGAGGTCGAAAAGGGCAAGGTTTCGAATGAGGTGAAGCGCGGTTGGTTGATAAAGGATAAACTTCTTCGCGCTGCGCAGGTAGTAGTCAGTTCGGGTAGTGCAAATGGCTGAGAAAAGAGATTATTACGAAGTGCTTGGCGTTGCCAAGAATGCCACGGCGGACCAGATCAAATCTGCTTACCGCAAGTTGGCGATGAAGTACCATCCTGACCGCAACCCCGACAACCCCGAGGCCAAGGAGAAATTCACCGAGGTTTCCGAGGCGTATGAGGTTTTGTCCAACCCCGAAAAGCGTCAGCGCTACGATCAGTACGGTCATCAAGGCGTGAACTTCGGTCCTGGCGGTTTCGACTTCGGTCGCGACTTCTCGCATTTCCAGGATGTGGACCTCAACGATATCCTGAATTCGTTTTTCAGCGGCGGCGGCTTTAGCGGCGGCGGCGGATTTTCGAGTTTCTTCGGCGGCGGCGGGCGCGCGAAGTCTGATCCGAATGCGTCGCGTCGAGGCGACGATTTGACCTATCGGCTTGATATTGACTTCGACGAGGCGATTTTCGGCTCGGAGCGCACGATAGATCTTACGATACCCGGGCAGTGCCCCGAGTGCCACGGTAGCGGTGCGATGCCAGGCTCCCATCGCGTGACGTGCAAGACGTGCGGCGGACGCGGCGTGGTGATTGGCGGCAGCGGATTCTTCCAGGTGCGCCAGACATGCCCTACGTGCGGCGGCGAAGGATCTGTCGTCGAAAAGCCGTGCCGCAAATGCCATGGCGCGGGTCAGGTGGCGACTCCTGCCCATATAGCGTTGAAGATTCCTGCCGGTGTCGATACGGGTTCGCGGTTGCGACTCGCCGGCAAGGGCGCTGGCGGTCTTCGCGGCGGAGAGAACGGCGACCTTTACGTGCTCATCAGTGTAGGCGAGAGCGACATATTTGAGCGTGACGGCATCGACCTTGGCGTTGACGTGCCTGTTTCGCCGGTTCTTGCCGCCTTGGGCGGCACTGTCGAAGTGCCTACTCCGGAGGGCGCGGCCCAGCTCAAGATACCGGCCGGCACACCGAACGGCAAGATTTTCAGGTTGCGTGGAAAGGGCGTTCCGAGTCTGCGCGGCGGTTTCGCGGGCGATCTTGACGCGAGGATCGTGTTCGAGGTGCCTTCAAATCTCGACCGCCGCCAGAAAGCGGCTCTCGAGGAGTTTCAGAAAGTCGCCTCCCCGTCGACATTCCCAATGGCGCAAACCTTCGCAAACAAGGCGAAAATATTCTATGCGCACAAGAAGAAACTTGGCAAATGATTTCTGCACCTGTGGTGAAACGGCAGACACGCTGGATTTAGGTTCCAGTTCCGAAAGGAGTGTGGGTTCAAGTCCCACCAGGTGCACCATTTTTTGATATAATATACATACCTTGTGGACTGCATAAGCATCAACGGAGTCAAGGCCGAAGTCGCGCGGACCTTCCTTGAAAGAGCGAAGGGGCTTATCGGGCGGCGCAGTCTTGAGCCGGGGAGGGGTCTTCTGATTCCGAGATGCAATTGCATACACACGTTCTTTATGCGATTTCCTGTCGACGCCGTGTTCTTCGACAGGCAGGGAAACGCGGTAAAGACCGTTCGCGGCGTGCGCCCGTGGCGCGCGTTCGTGTGGGGTGGCTGGCGGGCCGTCAAAGTGTTGGAGACCGCCGCAAGTGGAGTTGGAGAAAAACATAAACAGGAAACGGTGAAATGAAGAAGCTGATTCTTGCCGCTATTGCGGCGATTGGGTTGACTGCGCTGGCGAACCCTCCCGGGTTTACGGGCGACTACAATGAGGCCCTTTCGAGGGCATCCGCCGAGAACAAGGCCGTGCTGGCCGTGTTCACTGGCAGCGACTGGTGCCCGTATTGCATACAGATGGAGAATGACTATCTCCTCAAGCCGGAATTCACCCAGGCCGTCGAAAACGACCTTGTGCTTCTTTATATCGATGTGCCGCGAAACAAGTCGAAGTTGGACATAAAGGCGGCTACGCTTAATCCGCAGTTAGTGGAAAAGTACAATGTGCCCGGATTTCCGTCGCTTTTGTTCATCGCCGGCGACGGCCGGCTGCTTGGCCAGGCGAACCGCTATCCGATGAAGCCTGCCGAATGGGGGCGGTATTTGGTCGATGAGGCGAAGCGTCTTATAGCTATCGCTGCGGGCGCCGTTTCGCCCGAAGAAGCGGCAGTGGAGTCTGCCGCACAGGTCAAGGACATTATCGAAGGCGGCCCAAAGTTTACCGTCGGCGAGGGCGACGAGGCTGTGGAATACGATATTTCAGACTATGATTCGGCGAAGGCCTACATCGATGCCTATGCCGACAATGTGCAGAAAGACGCCGAATTTTCGTCGCATGAGGCGAAAGCTCTCGAAACAATCCGCACCCGGAACGAATTCTTTGGCTCTTGGTGGGCGATCTTGCCGCCGTTGATCGCGATTTTCCTGGCGCTCGTTACGAAAGAGGTCTATTCGTCGCTCTTTGTCGGCATTGTGGCTGGCGGTCTGCTTTATTCCGGTTTTTCGTTCGAGGGCACCATTACGCACGTGATGAGCGATGGGTTTGTGAAGTCCGTGGCGGATTCGTACAATATCGGCATTCTGTTGTTTCTGGTGTTGCTGGGCTCGCTGGTTTCCATGCTCAACAAGACTGGCGCGTCTGCGGCTTTCGGGCGTTGGGCCCAGACCCACATCAAGAGCCGCATCGGTGCTCAGATCGCGACGATCATCCTCGGCATGCTCATCTTTGTGGACGACTACTTCAACTGCCTGACGGTCGGCAGCGTGATGCGTCCAGTGACCGACGCGAAGAAGGTGTCGCGCGCCAAGCTCGCCTACCTCATCGACGCCACGGCCGCGCCTATCTGCATCATCGCCCCCATTTCGTCATGGGCCGCCGCTGTCGCGGGCTTCGCTAGCGGCGCCGGCGCGGCAAGCGGCTTCTCGCTCTTCATAAACGCCATTCCCTACAACTTCTACGCGATCCTGACGATCATAACCATGTTCTTCATCGCGGTGACGAAGTTCGACTTCGGTCCGATGAAGCGCCACGAGACTGCGACACTGGCCGGTGAGCCCGATATCGGCGCCATCGAGACTGCTACCCAATCCCTCACGCAGAACGACAGGGGCCGTGTCATCGATCTTATTATGCCTGTCGTGGTGCTTGTCGCCGCATGCATCGTCGGCATGATCTACTCCGGCGGATATTTCGGCGAGGACAATCCCGGCTTCATCAAGGCTTTCTCCGACTCTGACGCTTCTGTCGGCCTCGTCTACGGTTCGATAGTCGCAATAGTCTTTGCCGTCGCGTTCTATCTCGCCCGCCGCGTCATCACGTTCCGCGATTGCATGGACGCCTTCCCCGA
>ONWT01000068.1 GCA_900321575.1 uncultured Lentisphaerota bacterium
GCTTAGCAAGAAACTTCTTTTGAACTCTCGCCAATCTCGTTACGTTGCAATTCTCTTTAATCTCCAACTCTCGCTTTTCAAAGATCGTGTCCACTCCTCTCGGGGCGAACAGGTGTGTAGTATACCATTTCCGCCCCCATCAACGCAAGGGGGCAAACACACTTTTTACCAACTTTCTTCCCTAAATGCAGGAAATCAAAAGCAAACCGTGGTTTAGTGCAACATACAAATCCGCATTCTGCTCCAAAACCCGAATCCTGCAGCACGCCTTTATCGGAGGCAGAGGGAAATGTCCATCTTCGCGGGGTCGATCGACTCGACAGCCAAAGGCGCTCTATCGCACCACCTTCCACGCGTGAAATCCGGTATCTCCTGCGGCACGGAACCGCTGCGCACACTGCGTTCGGTAAGTTCTCCAAGACAGCACCATGAAGCGAGATCGTAGACATCGAAGTCAAGGGGGAGACCATTTTGCAGACAATAAGCCCAACGAAGATCCATTATGAGGTCCATGCCATCATGGCCCCCAACTTCGACGGCAAGCTTGCCGGCATACTTCCACTGCGGATGCATAAACTGTTCGCGTATCTGTTCGGCGCGTTCGGCGTCGAAATATTTGTGAGCACCCTTGCCGGTCTCGTCCTCCCACGCGACGCGATACGGGTAGTCGGTCAATATTCCGCGCGTGCCGACATATGTGTTAAGGCGGCTGTACGGACGAGGCGAAGCAATGCCGTGCTGAAGCATTATCGTCCGGCCCTTCTCTGTCTGCACAAGCGTTGTATTCAAGTCGCCCATGGCGATTTTAAGTCTCGCGCGTTCATCCCCTGGAGGGATTTTCGCTCTGGCATACTCCTCAAAGCCGTGCGCCGCAGTCTCCATCGAAACAACTCGGGCAAGGCGATCGCCGCGATTTATCCCCATGGCCTGGCAAATTGGACCGAGCCCATGTGTGCAATACTGATTGCCCTTGTGTTCGGCGTTCCACTTCAGCCGCCAATAGTCGTGATAATACCACTGGGCGTCGTCTTGCGGCGAATTGTAGTTGTAGCTTCTGAGATCGTGGATATACGCCCCTTCTCCATGTATCAAAGCGCCGAGCTTGCCTTCGCGCACCAGACTCAGCGCCAGCATCTCTATCTCGCCGTAGCAGCAGTTCTCAAGCTGCATACAGTAGCGTCCCGTTTTCTCGGAGGTTTCGACCAGCCGCCAGCATTCGCCGACGGTGAATGCGGCCGGAACCTCTACGAGCGCGTGCTTGCCGCCCTCCATAGCGGCGAGCGCTATCGGCACATGCAAATGCCACGGCGCGCAGATATAGATGACATCGAGTCCGCTCCAGCCGCACATGTCCCGCCATGCCTCAGGCCCGACGAATTCACGGGCGCGGGGAAGTTCGCGTTTCTGAAGCGCCGCTTGATATTTATCGACAAGCTCTTGACGCGCCTCGCAAAACGCAGCCACCTCTACGCCGGGAATGATCGGCAGGCGGTCCATCGCCATGCCGCCTCTCACGCCAAGGCCTACAAGTCCGACACGTATGCTCATAAGGCGGCCGGCTTAAACAGCGAAACATACCAAGTGACGATCTCTGGCCCGCGAAAGATCCAGCCCAGACAGCCAAGACAGATATAAGGACCATAAGGTATCGCCACGAACCGGCCGAACTTGGTCTTCGCGAAGGCAATCATCGCGATTCCGGCGACCGATCCGGCGAGAGACGACAGTATCAACGTCACCAGCACGGCGACAGGTCCGAACAAAGCGCCGACCGCACCCATCAAAAGCACATCGCCCATGCCCATTGCCTCGCGGCCGAACGCCTTTGTTCCGAGCCAGCGGACAATCCACAGAAGCGAGAATCCGAGAGCGAGCCCCGAGAGCGCATTTGCGGGCGGTGCCGCAAAAGGCTGGAAAGCCGGATACAGAGGCATTGCCGGAACGGGAAAATGCATGGCGCAAACCCACGAAAGCAGCGAAAGAAGGACACCGTAAACCATACCGCCGATTGTCACGAAATCAGGCAGAAGCTGATGGTCGAAATCTATGAATGAACCTGCGATCATGAGCGAAAACCAGACCCACATGAAAGGAGCATACGCGCCAAAACGCCAAAATGCGGCAAGAAAGAGAACGCCGCCGAGAGTCTCGACCGCTATGTAACGCGGCGAGATCGGCGCGTGGCATTTCGCGCACTTGCCGCGCAATGCAAGCCAACTGGCAATCGGCAGATTCTGCCACCAGCGTATCGCGGCGCCGCATTTAGGGCAATGCGACGGAGGCGCGACTATCGACTCGCCGCGCGGGACGCGCCATATGACGACATTGAGAAACGACGCTATGCAGGCGCCCATAGCAAAAGAAAAGACGGATATGACAAGCCCGATCGCCTCGCCGCAATACATAATCACTCCACTCCGTTCTTGACCTTGATGCGCTGCCCGACCTGAAGCTTCGACAGTGTTTTGACATCCGTCCCGTTCAGCTCGGCGAGCTCAGACAGCGTACTGCCGTCCAGCTTGGCTATCTTCGAAAGGTTGTCTCCCGCCTTGACGACATACACCTTGAAGGACGAATCGGCCTCTTGCGACGCTTTTTCCGGCACGCGATCGGCAGCTTCACCAGATACGGGCGGTTTGACGGCCGTTTCGGCCGGCTTCGGAACAGCCTGCTCCTGAATCTCCGGCGGCATGACCATTGAAGGTTTGTCGCTCACCTCCACAAGGGAATTCCCGCCGCCTAGGCCTGTCATCAAAAGGACGATGAAAACATGCAACGCAAGGCTGAGGCCTATCGCAATCGTCCATCTCAATTGTCTATTGTCTTCCATAGCGGTCGCCTCATGAATTGCCGCCGTCGAAAAAGACGGCTTTTGCCATATTCGCCAACAGATCTACCTTATCGCCCGCCTTGCACGCCGCAAAGCCAGGCACACGCACAATCGCCGCGACAGACTGGCTTTCGGTCACGACATGCACAAGCGTTTCAGGCCCGAGAGGCTCTATAAAATCGACCTTGGCCGGGACGGCCTCTCCGCCAACGCCATGAGCGACGAGCGAAATATGCTCCGGCCTGAGACCTACAATCCTTTTCGCGTCAAGCACTCCGGCCGGAAACAGGTTCATGGGTGGCGTGCCGATGAAGCCCGCCACAAACGGATTCGCCGGGTGCTCGTAGACCTCAAGCGGCGGTGCGACCTGCTGGATTCGCCCGGCAGACATGACCACAATGCGCTCGCCCATCGTCATCGCCTCGGTCTGGTCGTGGGTGACATAAATCATCGTAGCGCCAAGCTTATTGTGCAGGCGTATTATCTCGGCGCGCATTTCGACGCGCATCTTCGCGTCAAGGTTGGAAAGCGGCTCGTCAAACAGAAATACGGCAGGCTCGCGCACTATCGCGCGGCCAAGGGCCACACGCTGGCGCTGTCCGCCGGACAACGCCTTCGGCAGCCGCTTCATGTACTGCGCAAGACCAAGCGTCTCTGCGGCGACTTTTACGCGCCGCTCGATCTCGGCCTTCGGAAAATGGCGGAGCTTCAAGCCGAACGAAAGATTCTCCGCCACGGTCATGTGCGGATATAGCGCATAGTTCTGGAAAACCATCGCTATGTCGCGATCTTTCGGCGGCAGGTTTGTAACGTCCTTCCCGCCTATGAAAATTCTCCCCGAAGTGGGCGTCTCAAGACCGGCGACCATCCTTAGCGAAGTGGACTTGCCGCAACCCGAAGGCCCGACAAGCACAAGAAACTCGCCATCGCGCACGTCCAGCGTGAAATCGGACACCGCCGGAATGTCGCCGCGGGAGTAAACCTTGCCTACACCATCAAAGCGAACCTCAGCCATTGCGGGCCTCCACTCTTTGCCTGGCATAAATTATGCACGATTGGCGGACAATATCCTCCAATATCGCAGTATTGCGCCCGTTTGCGGACTTTATGCCGCGATACGCCCAATATATCGCGGAATACTGCGCGTCGCCTCTATCCGTGACACCAAACCGCGACTCTATCTCGCTCATGAGTGCCGGGTCCATTCCAAGTTCGCTCCACGCGCCGCGCATCTCTACGTCATTGACGATTTCTCGCCACCGTTCGCGATAAATCGCCGATGCCGAATCGATATCCGCACCTATCTTCAGCTCGAAAAGCCACGCAAGCTCGCGATGCAGTTCCACAGAGGCGGGATTGAACCTGAGCCCGTCATCCCGCAGCAGCACCATGGCGGACTTTATCCACCGCCACCTGTCCTCGTTCGTGGCCATCATGACGGACACGTTGTAGGCCAGATTCCATGCGGCATAGCTCCATATTTCTGGATTGTGCGGTTCCGAAAGCGCAAGCGCACGAGCTAGCTGGGCGAGCTCTATGTAGCGGCCTTCTTCCTGAAGCCTGTCGGCGCGGAACCATATTATCTCGGCGAACACCGAGCGCAGGCCGCCGAACGCAGCGAACACGCCCTCCTCCACGGCGGGCGACTTTACGGGGCGGTGCAGGGCAAGCGCGACTTGTCCGGCGACGGCGAGAACGGCGAGAACTGCTATTGCGGCAATGCGCTTCATTGCGACACCCTGTTCGCTATCGCCCGACGCAATGTCAGCGGATCCGAATACGCAATGCCGGAGTCGACCGGCAACCCAAACGCCAGACGCGTCACCTTCGCGCCGCTTCCACGAAGGAGTTCGGTGATATAACCGGCCGTGGCGTCGCCGTCCATATCCGTGGAGAGCGCGAGAAGAACCTCGGTTATCCCCTCCGAGCGCACCCTTTCGCCAAGTTCGCGAAGGCGCAACTTGTCGGGGCCCTGTCTGCGCGAGGGCGAGAGCTTGCCGCCAAGCGAATGGTATCGCCCGTTGAAGCCCCCCGAAGACTCTATCGAAACGATATCAGCAGGCTCCTCCACGACGCATACCGAAAAAGCGTCGCGCGAAGGATTCGTGCAAAGGTCGCAAGGGTCGTTGCCGACCGTCGTGAACGCACCGCAGCGCGAGCAGCATCTCACTGTCGCTCCGGCATCGCGAAGCGCGGCGGCGAGAGGCTCCATGAGACGCACGGGCTCGCGCACCAGCGCAAGCGCGGCGCGGGCGGCCGACCTGCGGCCGAAGCCGGGCAGCCGCGAAAGCGCCTTTTCAAGTTCGTCTATGGGACGCAGCACGCAGCAAGCCCGATATGTTATTTGCCGAAGAGACCGCCCATGCCGCCGCCCTGCATCATCTTCATGACCTCTTGCTGGGTGGCTTCGCGAACCTTCTTGAGCGCGGCGTTGATGACGTTTTCAAGCATCGTGCGGAAGCGCTCCGGCTTGCCTTGCTTGACCTCGTCGAACGCATTGTCGGCGAAAGATATCTGCTCGATCATCATGTCGCCTCTGGCCACCACAGTTATCCCGCCGTTGGTGTGCTCGACCTTGAGCTTTTTGATGGCCGCTTCGATCTTCTTCTGTTCCGAGCGAGCCTTCATCGCTTCCTTCATCTGATCCATGAAACCCATTTCGTATTCTCCTGTTTGTGCTTTTATGATTGGTTTCTTCGCCCGGTTCAGGCGAGTTTTTTGCCGCTCAGCTCCTCGTACGCCTTGACGTATATCTCGCGCGTGCGGGCGATTACGTCGTCCGGCAAAACCGGCCCCGGCGGCTGATGGTTGAAGTTTATCGAATCCAGCCAGTCGCGGACATACTGCTTGTCGAGCGAGGGAGGATTTTTGCCCACCGCATAGCTCGCCTCCGGCCAGAAGCGGGAAGAGTCCGGCGTCAGCACTTCATCCGCAAGGATGAGCGAGCCGTCATCGTCCATGCCGAACTCGAACTTGGTGTCGGCGATTATGACGCCATGCTGTATGGCGTAATCCGCCGCGCGTTTGTAGAGCGAAATCGTGGCGTCCCTGAGCTTCGCGGCCGTCGCCTCGCCGACGAGCCTGACCGTCTCGGCGTAGTTTATCGCCTCGTCGTGGTCGCCTATCGCGGCCTTCGTCGTGGGCGTAAACAGCACTTCGTCGAGTTTGGACGCGTTCTGGTAGCCGGCGCGAAGCTTCTCGCCGTTCACCGTCTGGGACTTCTGGTACTCCTTCCACCCGCTCCCGGTCAGATAGCCGCGCGCTATGCACTCGACCTCGACCATTTTGACCTTCTTGACCAGCATGGAGCGGCCGCGGAGATCTTCCTTGTACGGCTGGAGCTCTTCGGGATACTCGTCGACATTCGCGGTTATGAGGTGGTTTTTCATCCCGAGAAACTCCATCCAGAAAAGCGAAAGCTGGTTGAGCACCTTGCCCTTGTCCGGCACGCCGCACGGCAGTATTACGTCAAACGCGCTTATGCGATCGGTCACGACCATGAGCAACTTGTCGCCGAGGTCGAACACATCGCGCACTTTGCCGCTCTTCTGCGGCAGCCCGGGTATAAGGCAATCCAACAATGCATGGTTCTTGTCGTATATCATATCCTTCTCCTTACATGTTTCCGATAACGGCCTTTATGCGGCGAACGCCGGCCGAAGACGACTGCTCCTTCAGTATCTTGAAGCTGCCGAGTTCCCTAGTGTTCGCGACATGCGGACCGCAACAAATCTCTTTGGACACGTCACCTATCGTGTAAAGCGAGACCTGATCGCCGTACTTTGCGCCGAAAAGGGCCATGGCGCCCTCCTTCTTCGCCTCTTCGACGGTGGTCATCTTCTTTGTCACCTCGATGCCCTGGGCGATCCACTCATTAACGAGCTTTTCGACCTCCGCCTTCTGCTCGGCGGTCATGGGCTCCGGCCAGGTGAAATCGAAGCGCAACCGCTCGGCCGTGATGTTCGACCCCTTCTGGTTCGCCGTCGGCCCCAATACCTTGTGAAGCGCGGCGTGAAGCAGATGCGTCGCCGTGTGCATTCGCGTCACGACTTCGCTGTTGTCCTGAAGCCCCGCCTTGAAGCTGCCCGCGCTCGTGGTGCGGGAGAGCTCCTGATGCTTGCGGTTCGCCTCGTCGAAGCCTTCCTTGTCGACGGTAAGCCCCGCCTTGTCGGCCATTTCAAGCGTCATTTCGAACGGAAAACCGAACGTGTCGTAAAGCTTGAACGCAGTCTTTCCGCTGATCTGCGTCTGGCCGTGCGCCTTGAGCTGCTCGGCGACCTTGTTGAACATCGCCTCGCCTTTGTCGAGCGTCTGGTTGAAGCGGTTCTCCTCGGCCTCGAGGTCGATCTTGCATGTCGCCAGGTTCTCGGCGAGTTCCGGGTAGACATGCTTGTATTTTTCGCATATCGTCTCGGCGAGCTTCACGGTGAACCCAGGCGCGATGCCGAGGAAGCGGCTGTATCTTACGGCACGGCGTATCAGGCGGCGCAGCACGTAGTTGGCCCCGACATTGCCTGGCTTCACCCCGCCCTTCGGATCGCAAAGTATGAACGTCGCCGTCCTCATGTGGTCTGCGATTATGCGGCGCGACTTGAGCGCGAGCTCCGCGTCGTCCGGCGTCACTGTCGAAAGCTCGTCGATCTTCGCCATGATCGGCGCGAATATCTCCGTGTCGTACACCGTCGGCGCGCCGCTCATCATGCATATCGTGCGCTCGACGCCCATTCCCGTATCGACATTGTGCCGCCCGAGCGGCTCGAACGCACCTTCCGCATTCTTGTTGTACTGCATGAAGACGTCGTTCCATATCTCGATGTACTTGCCGCAGTGGCAGCCGGGACGGCAATCGGGCCCGCACTTCGGCTTACCCGTGTCGATGAACATCTCGGTATCGGGCCCGCATGGACCCGTCGTCCCCGCCGGACCCCACCAGTTGTCCTCTCTCGGCAGGCGGTAGATGCGCTCGTCGGGGATGCCGAGGCTGCGCCATATCGCGGCGGCCTCTTCGTCGGCGGGGATGTAGCCGCTCTCGCCTTCCTTGCCTTCGCCCTTGAAGACCGTCACCGAAAGCTGGTCCGGCGAGAAGCCGAGATGCTGCGTAAGGAACTCGAAGCTCCAGCTTATCGCCTCTTTCTTGAAATAATCGTTCAGCGACCAGTTGCCCAGCATTTCGAAGAACGTCAAATGGGCCGAATCGCCGACCTCGTCGATGTCGCCGGTGCGGACGCACTTCTGCACGTCAGTAAGACGCGTCCCTGCGGGATGCTCCATCGCGCCCATCAGATACGGCACGAGCGGGTGCATGCCTGCCGTGGTGAAAAGAACGGTCGGATCGTTCTCGGGTATGACAGACGCGCCAGGGATTATCTTGTGCCCTTTCGACTCGAAAAACTTCAAATACATTTCGCGGAGTTCGTCCGCAGTAAGATTCTTCATAGCTCCTTCATTCCTTTTGGATTGTATATTTTACCAAAAATATACCGTCTTGTGTTGGTAAAACGCCAAACCTCCGCTCTTGCGCGTTTGCGCAATCGGCGGAGGCCCGCAAAATCCGGCTTTTCCCGTCCGTATTATTCGAACAGCCAGGTCGAGAGATAGCGCTCGCCCGTGTCGGGGAGAAGCGCGACAATCGTCTTTCCGGCGAATTCGGCGCGTTTCGACAGCTCCAATGCCGCCCAAAGCGCCGCGCCGGACGATATGCCGACCAGAAGCCCTTCCCGTGCGGCGGCCGCGCGCGCAGTCTCGCCGGCGGCGGCGGCGGAGACCGTGACAACTTCGTCGTAGACGCCCGTATCTAGCGTCTTTGGTATGAAGCCCGCTCCAATGCCCTGAAGCTTGTGCGGACCTGCCTTGCCCCCGGAGAGGACAGGGCTCGTATCCGGCTCGACGGCGAAAACCTTCACCGCGCCGTTCTTCGACTTCAGGAACCGCCCGACGCCCGAAAGAGTTCCGCCCGTGCCGACGCCCGCCACGAACGCCGCGACATCGCCGTCTGTCGCCTCCCAAATTTCCGGACCCGTGGTCGTTTCGTGCCTGGCGGGATTCGCCGGATTCTCGAACTGCTGCAGAATCACGGCGCCCGGCGTGGCGTCGCGAAGCGCTTCCGCCTTTGCTATCGCGCCCTTCATGCCCTCCGCGCCGGGGGTGAGGACGATTTCGGCGCCATATGCCGCCGCAAGCTTGCGGCGCTCGATCGACATGGTCTCCGGCATCGTCAGTATCAGGTGATAGCCGCGCACCGCCGAGACGAGCGCAAGCCACACGCCGGTGTTGCCGCTCGTCGGCTCGATGATCGTCGCGCCCGGCTTGAGGGTGCCGTCCTTCTCGGCCGCCTCGACCATCGCGAGGGCGATGCGGTCTTTGACGCTGCCTCCGGGATTGAAAAACTCCACTTTCGCGAGCACTTTCGCCCCGCCCTTGTTCAGCTTGGACGAGATTTCCACGAGCGGCGTGCCGCCCACCTTCTCCAAAATGTTTTTTGCGATATTGCCCATTGCCTTATTCCTTCCTGTTGACGAGTATTATATCATTTTATCGCGATCATATCACCGCGAGAGCTTCGTCCAGAGCGGCGGTTATGTCGTCGATGTGCTCGAGCCCTATCGAGAGGCGGATGAGTTCCGGACTGAGCCCGCCGCGCTGCAGCTCCTCGCCGGAAAGCTGCGAATGGGTGGTGGAGGCCGGATGTATGATCAGACTCTTCGCGTCGCCGACATTCGCCACGATGGAGAATATGTCGCCGTTCGCCGCATCCGTCACCCTGCGCGCCGCCTCGGCTCCGCCCTTCACGCCGAACACCACCACTCCGCCGGCGCCGTCGGGCAAATACTTCTGCGCCAGATCCGGTTGCGAGAGCGTCGGATATTTGACCCACGCCACTTTGGGGTGCGCCGAAAGCCACCTTGCCACCGCAAGCGCATTCTCGCTGTGCCGGGCGATGCGCAGCGGCAGACTCTCCACCCCCTGCAGAAACAGCCATGCGGCGTCAGGCGCCAGACACGCCCCCTGATTGCGGATGCCCACCGTCAGAAGACGCACCGAAAACGCCACTTCCTTCAGCGGAGCGGGCAGATCATGTGCGAATCTCAGCCCATGGTAACCGGCGTCGGGCTTGTTGTAGAGATCGAATTTCGGATTGGAGAAATCAAAGCCTCCCTTTTCCACCACAATGCCGCCGATTCCTGTTCCGTGGCCGCCTATCCATTTGGAAAGCGAGTGTATCACAAAATCGGCCCCATGGTCGAACGCCCTCAGCAATGGCGGCGGCGTGAACGTGGCGTCCACCACGAGCGGCAATCCGTGGCGATGGGCGACTTCGGCATACCGCTCTATATCGGCGATGTCCAGCGACGGATTCCCCACCGCCTCGATGAAGACAAGCCGCGTCTTTTCGTTGATCGCCGCCTCGACCGCCGCAAAGTCGTTCACCGGCGTGAAGCGCGCCGTGATGCCCACATTCGGCAGGATGGCGTTGAACTGCGCGTATGTGCCGCCGTACAGATTCGAAGGCGCCACGATTTCATCCCCTGCGCGGGCGATATTCGTTACCGTGAAATAGATCGCCGCCGTGCCGCTGGACAGAGTCTGCGCCGCAGCGCCACCCTCAAGCGCGGCTATCCGCCTAGCAAGCACGTCGCAGGTGGGGTTCATCAGACGGGAATAGATATTGCCCGTCTCTTTGAGCGCAAACAGGTTCGCGCCGTGCTGCGAGTCGCGAAAGTGGTATGCGGTCGTCCGGTATATCGGCACTGCGGTGGCCAGCGTGGCGCTGTCGCCTGTAGGCTCCTGCCCAGCATGCACGGCCAATGTTTCTGCGCGGTATTGTCTATTGCTCATGTCGTTCTCCTCCTTTGCGGTTGATGCGGGGAATATTATAGAGCATGCCGCGCCAATCGTCCAATTGATAATTTTTTAAAGCCCGATAGTCTTTTTCTATATCCAAGCAAACCGGCTTTATGGTACAATACCGTCATGACATTCCAACAACTGCGCTACGCCGACGGCATCGCCCGCTTCGGTTCTTTCAACGAGGCCGCCCGGCGGCTGTTCGTAAGCCAACCTACGCTCACGGCGTCCATACAGGCGCTGGAGGAGGAGATCCGCACCGCCGTCTTCTCGCGCAGCGGCAAGGGCGTCACGGTAACGCGCGAGGGCGAGGAGTTCCTTTCGCACGCCCGCCAGGTTCTGGACGATCTGGACCGCATCGGCGAAAAGTATTCCGGCAAGCGGGTGCGGCTGCCGCAGTTCTCCGTGAGCTGCCAGCATTACGCATTTGCCGTTGACGCGTTCACGGACGTCGTGAAATCGTGCGACTCCGAAGAATACGACTTCACGTTGCGCGAAACGGTGACCTCGGAGGTTATCGAAGACGTGGCCAGCCGCAAAAGCGAGGTTGGCGTGATTTATCTTTCGAAGCGCAACGCCGAAGTGCTCTCGAAAATCTTTCGCCGCCGCGAACTGGTGTTCGAGGAACTCTTCTCCAGCAAGCCGCACGTGTTTCTGGGCAAGCGCCATCCGCTCGCCCGCAAGCAGAGCATCAAGCCCGGCGAGCTCGACCCGTATCCGTACATCTCCTACGAACAGGGGGAGCAAAACGCGCTCTATTTCGCCGAAGAAGTGATGCCTGCGATAGACCGCAAAAAGAACATCCACGTGCGCGACCGCGGCACCATGACCAACCTGATACTGGAGTTGAATGGCTACACGGTGGCTTCAAGCGGACTCAGCAAAAAGCTGAACGGTCTCGACATAGTGAAAATTCCGCTCGCCATGAACGAAACCATCCGCGTGGGCTTGTTGCGCCGCAAGGAAGGTCTTTCGCACATAGGCGTCAAATTCGCCGCAATCGTCCGCGAAAAACTGTCCCTGCAGTGACATATCACCCCGCTTCGCCATCGAGGTCCGACCCTCACCGCTCATAACAACCATAGTATCGTGACTATGGTACACACAAAAATTATGATATAATACCTGTACTGATCTTTGACAATGATTTGATGCTTATTTGAGATGTGATGCAATCTCGTCGCGGCCCTCAACCAGTCCTCACGTTGTGATTTGATGCTTATTTGAGATGTGATGCAATTCAAGCCTTCGGTTTAAGAAGTCTTGTACCGTTGTGATTTGATGCTTATTTGAGATGTGATGCAATGCCGATGAGGATTCGGGCGCTGCCGGGCCGGTTGTGATTTGATGCTTATTTGAGATGTGATGCAATTCATTTCCAGTCGCGTACAATTCCTTTTCGTTGTGATTTGATGCTTATTTGAGATGTGATGCAATCATACACGCGCACACGCGCATACGCGAAAGGTTGTGATTTGATGCTTATTTGAGATGTGATGCAATTGCATTTGCTGACAAAGCCGATGCCGACAGTTGTGATTTGATGCTTATTTGAGATGTGATGCAATCGAAGGAGTTCAAAGCCGAGTGAAGGAAAGTTGTGATTTGATGCTTATTTGAGATGTGATGCAATTTTGACGACCAATGAAACCCCATTGCTTGCGTTGTGATTTGATGCTTATTTGAGATGTGATGCAATCCTGCTCGGTCGCGTTTTTGCGCCGCTTGTGTTGTGATTTGATGCTTATTTGAGATGTGATGCAATTAGAACCGTTGAAAACGCGCTTGAGAACAC
>ONWT01000092.1 GCA_900321575.1 uncultured Lentisphaerota bacterium
AAGGCTTCATCGAGCCGCCGTACTGGATGCGCACCGTATCGGCCACGGCGCCGCCGACGAGCTTGGCGAGGGTGGCGCGGATGAGCGCGTGCACTTCCTGGGCCTGGTCGGGGGTGGCGGTCTTGCCGGTGCCGATCGCCCACACGGGCTCGTACGCGATGACGAGCTTGGCGCAGTCGGCGGCGGAGAGGTCTTTGAGGCCGACGTTCATCTGGCGCTCGATGACCTCGACGAGCTTGCCGGCTTCGCGCTCTTCGAGCGTCTCGCCGACGCAGACGATAGCGGTAAGGCCGGCGGCGATCACGGCGCGGGTACGCTTGTTGACCGTCTCGTCGGTCTCGCCGAAATACTGGCGGCGCTCGCTATGGCCGATGATGACATACTTCGCACCGGCGTCGACGAGCATGCCGGTGGAGATTTCGCCCGTGAAGGCGCCCTTTTCTTCCCAATGGGCGTTCTCGGCGCCGATTCCGACATGGGTGCCAGCGGCGGCGGCGACTGCGGCGGGGATATCGATCGCCGGCGTGCAGCACACCACCTCGACATTCGTGAAGACCTTTGTCGCCTCGGCGACTTCTTTCACCAGAGCGGCCGTCTCGGACGGCTTGATGTTCATCTTCCAGTTGCCTGCTATGATTTTCTTTCTCATTGTATCTCCTTTTTGAATTCAAATTTTCTGTGGCTCACGCCCGCCGCCTTGAACATATCCTTGACGGTGTCGAGAAACGCATAATCGCCGCCGTAGACCACCTCCTTTATGCCAGCGTTGATTATGAGCTTGGCGCAGGTGAGGCACGGCGAAATGGTGATGTATATCGTAGCGCCCGCAATCGCGACGCCATAATAGGCGGCCTGGCATATGGCGTTCTGCTCGGCGTGGGTGCAGAGGCACTCTTCAAGGTGGGTGCCGCTCTTCACGTGGCCCGCGCAACGGGGGCAGCCGCCGTCGAAGCAGTTCTTGACGCCTCTCGGAGTACCGTTGTAGCCGGTCGAGAGAATGTGGTTGTCTTTCATTATGACCGCGCCGACATGGCGGCGGCAGCAGTTCGACCGCTTGGCGACGACCTGCGCAGTCTCCATGAAGTAATCGTCCCAGCTCGGACGCGGATCTTTCGTTTTCTTCACTGCCATATCGGGTATTATACCATAAACCGCGGTTCGGCGTGCGATTTCAGCGGCTCAATATTTCGTCGCGGACGTTCTTCGGCGCCAGTTCGAACATGTCGGGCTCCATCGAATACGAGGCACGACCCTTGGTGAGCGAGCGGATCGCCGTGGCATAGCCGAACATCTGGGCCATAGGCACGCGCGCGTGTATCACCTGGAGATCGCCGCGCATATCCATATCGAGGACGTTGCCGCGACGCGCATTGAGGTCGCCGAGTATTTCGCCGACCGATTCCGGCGGCGTGGTTATCTCAAGCTTCATGATAGGCTCGAGGAACTCGGGCGCAGCGGCTTCGGCGGCTTCGCGAAAGCCCATCATCGCGGCGGAGCGGAAGGCCACCTCGTCGGAGACTTCGGGGTCGACAATCGTCGCCGAGAGGCATTCGACTGAGAGGTCGGTCATCGGATAGCGCGCGAGAACGCCGGTCGTCACGCCGTCCAGGAGGCCCTGCTCGACGCAGTCCTGTAGGTGCTTGTCGGCGACGAGGTTCCTGAAATCGCGCGAAAGCGAAATCTGGCGGCCCTTGCCGCGCTCCAAGGGACGCACCTCTATCTTCAGCTCCACCGCGTGGCGCTTGCCGCCGAGTTCGCGATCGAACATGAAGTTCTTGAGAGAAGGCGTGGTGACCGTTTCGAGATAGCTCACCATAGGCTTGCCGGTGTTCGCGGCGCACTTGAATTCGCGCTTCAGGCGGTCGACGAGAATCTCGAGGTGAAGCTCGCCCATGCCGGAAAGTATCGTCTGGCCAGTCTCTTCGTCCTCGCGGAACTGGCAGGTCGGGTCTTCGGCGGCGAGGGCCTTCATCGACTCCACGAGCTTGTCCTTGTCGGCGCTGGACTTTGGCTCTATGGCCATGAACATCACGGGCTGGGGCGCGGTTATGCGTTCGAGATAGCAAGGCTTCATCTCGGAGCACAGCGTATCGCCGGTAGTGCACTCTTTGAGGCCGACGACAGCGCCGATATCGCCGGCGCGAAGCTCGTCGACCTCGATCTGGTCGTCGGCGAAAAGGCGGACGATCTTCATTATGCGCTCGCGCTTCTTCGTGCGCGGATTGTAAGCGTTGGCGCCCTTCTTCAGCACGCCGCCGTAGACGCGCACAAAAAAGAGGCGGCCCACATAGGGGTCTGTCGCGATTTTGAAGACGAGCGATGTGAGAAGTTCGCCGTCCTCCTGACGGCGCAAAACCTTCTCGCCGCTTTTAAGATCGGTAGCCTCGACAGGGGGACGGTCGTCAGGCGAAGGCAGATAGCGGCATATCGCGTCCAAAAGCGGCTGGACGCCCTTGTCGCGCAGCGAAGTGCCGCAGAACACGGGCACGAATTTGCCGGCCACGACGAGGCGGCGGATCGCAGGCAGAAGCTCTTCGTTGGAGAGATCGCCTTTTTCGAGAAACGCCTCCATGACGCCTTCGTCGAGATCGGCGACCTTTTCGACAAGTTCGGCGCGGGCGAGTTCGGCATCGTCCTTCAATTCGGGGGGAATCTCGCCTATGGTGAACTGCTTGCCTTCGGTGGCCTCGTCATAGACGATACCCTTCATCGCTATCAGATCGACGACGCCCTTGAAGCTCTCTTCGCGGCCGATGGGCAGCTCAAGGGGGCAGGCGTTCGCCTTCAGCTTGTTGCGCAGCTCGTCAACGACGCGGGCAAAATCGGCGCCCATGCGGTCCATCTTGTTCACGAAGGCGATTCGTGGCACGTTGTAGCGGTCAGCCTGGCGCCACACCGTCTCGCTCTGGGGCTGGACGCCGCCCACGGCGCAGAAGACGCACACGGCGCCGTCGAGAACGCGCAGGGAACGCTCGACCTCCATCGTGAAATCCACATGGCCGGGGGTGTCTATTATGTTGATCGAGTGGCCGTCCCACTCGCAGGATATCGCGGCGGACTGGATCGTTATGCCGCGCTCGCGCTCCTGCACCATGAAGTCGGTGGTCGTATTGCCGTCATGCACATCGCCGTGCTTGTGAATCTTGCCCGTATAGAACAGGATGCGTTCGGTGGTGGTAGTCTTGCCCGCATCGATGTGGGCAACTATGCCGATGTTGCGTACTCTGGATAAATCTGCGCTCATATTGGGCATATTATACCAAATATCGGGCGAGTGCGGTCAGAGGCTCTTGGCGAGGTCGCGAATTCTGCGCGAGGTTCTGACAGCGCAGAACTGCTTGCCGCACATGGAGCAGTGGTCATCGCCGTGAGCCTCGTCGGCAAAAGCGCGGGTTTTCAACCAGCGTTCCTTGGCTCGCGCAGGGTCGAGAGAGAGGGCGAATTGGCGATCCCAATCGAACGCGGCGCGGGCGTCGGCCATCGCGTCGTCGCGATCGCGCGCGCCCTTGAGTCCGCGAGCGACATCACCGGCGTGGGCGGCGATACGGTAGGCGATACAACCCTGATGAACCTCTTCGGCGTCGGGAAGCCCGAGGTGTTCGGCCGGGGTCACGTAGCAGAGCAGGGACGCGCCGTATGTCGCCGCAGCCGTTGCACCGATTGCGGACACGATGTGGTCGTAGCCAGGCGCTATATCGGTCGTGACGGGGCCAAGCACGTAAAACGGCGCCTTTTTGCAGACGCGCTGCTGGCGCTCCATATTCATCTGGATCTGGTTGAACGGCACGTGACCGGGACCCTCGACCATGACCTGCACGCCGCGTTCGCGGCAGCGGTCGACAAGCTCGCCCAGCACGTCCAACTCTCCGAATTGGGCGTCATCGGACGCATCGGCCAGGCAGCCAGGCCTGAGGCCGTCGCCAAGCGAAACGGTCACGTCGTGCTTCACCAAAATGTCGAGAACTTCGTCCCAGCGGGTGTAGAGAGGATTCTCCATGCGGTTTTCCATCATCCACTCGGCCATTATGGCGCCGCCGCGGGACACGATACCCATTTTGCGCCTCATTGCGGCAGGGATGTGCCGCAGAAGAAGTCCGGCATGGAGAGTCATGAAATCCACACCCTGTTCAGCCTGGGCGCGGATCACGTCGAGAAGGAAGGTGGGGTCCATCTTCGGGATGTCGCCTTCTAGGCGCGAGACCGTCTCATAGACGGGCACGGTTCCGAGCGGCTTGGGGCTCGCGTCGAGCATGCCTTGGCGAATGGCCTTGAGGTCGTCCTGCCCGACGGAAAGGTCCATCACAAAATCGGCGCCCGCGTCCAGCGCGACTTTCAGCTTGTCGAGTTCGTCGCCGCGTCCGGAGTGGGTCACGCTGCGGCCGAGGTTGGCGTTTATCTTGGTGGTGAACATGCGCCCTACCCCGACTGGGCGCGCATTGGCGTGGTGGATATTAAGCGGTATCACGGCCTCGCCTGTGGCGACGGCTGCGCGGACCGTTTCGGCGGCCACATTCTCTTCGGCGGCCACAATCTTCATGGCCTCGGTTATAATGCCTTCTTTGGCGGCTTGCAGTTGTGTCATAGTCTTTCCTCCGCAGGAATTACCCTGTTCAGGTTCACGGGTCTGATCTCAGCTAGGCCGCACCTTGCGGCCGAAGCACCCCGATTGGGGATATTATACCATAATCAGCGGCGCGTGCGGCGCGCAAGCAGCGATTTGACCTGTCCGCGCAAAAGGACGAGCGAGGCGGCCGCATACGCAAAAACGCCTATTGCGACAAGCGCCACCAGCGACAGTATCCTATTCACGCCGCAAAACAGAGGCCGGGCCGCGAAAAGCGAAGCGCCCATGAGGAGCGCGGCGCAAAGCATGCGCGAAAGCGGCCCTATCGACGCAGAAAGGCCGAGGCGGCCGTTCTTTCTGCGGGCAAAGCGTATCAGCAGGGCGCAGCCTGCGGCCGCGCACAGCACTGTCGAGACCGCAAGGCCGACATGCCGCCATTCTTCGGGCAAGAGCACCACCGCGAGTATGTTCAGAACGGCGTTTATGCACACCGTCATGAGCGAAACCCTAAGCGGGGTCTTCATGTCGTTCTGCGCATGGAACCACGGCACCAGCGATTTCGTCATGCCGAAAAAGCCCAGGCCGATCGCATAAACCGCGAGGGCGCGTGAGACGCGCAGCGTCGCCTCGGCGCCGAACGCGCCGCCTTCGTAGATTACGGACGTCACCTCGGGAGCCAGCACGAAAAGTCCAACAGCCGCAGGCAGCATCACGAACATCAGGGATTGCACACTCGAAGAGAGCGCGCCGCGGGCGCCCTCCTGGTCGCCCTTGGCGAACAGCGACGCGAACGTCGGCAGAAGCACGGTTCCGAAAGCGACGCCAATAACGCCCAAGGGCAAGTCCATAAGGCGCTCGGCATAGCCGATGACTCCCGCCGCCCAAGGGCTGGCGCAATATGCGAGGAGCTGGTCGAGAAGATAATTCAGCTGAACGGCGCCTGCGCCTAAAGCCGCCACGCCGAGATTGCGCCAGACTTGAAGCACGCCAGCGGAGCGCCAGCCGGAAAAGGACAGTCTTGGGGTGATTCCAGCAACATGCATGCGCCAGAAGAGAAACGCCATCTGAACCGCGCCTGCCGCAAGAATCGCCATGGCGACGCGATGTATACGCTGATCCAGGCGCAACTCGGGAAAGAACGATATCCAAGCCAAGATGCCGATCCAGCAGAAATTGAGCAGGCATGGCATGAAGCTGGACGCCTTGAAGCGGCCGAGGGAATTGAGCACGCCCATTCCGAAAGCGGCGCCGCAGATGAATATCATGTAGGGCAGCAGCGTTTTCACGAGCCGGATGGTGAGCTTGAGGCGCTCCAGATCCTGAAGCCCCAATTCGTTGCGGAACTTCACGACGAGTTCGAGGCCGCCCATGGCCAAGAGGACTATCGACCCTAGCATGAGCAGCACCATCGTCATCACGGCCCTCGCCAATCTTGCGGCAGCCTCAAGGTGGCGTTCATGGTCCGCCGAAGGCGAATCGCCTCGCAAAGTCTGCGCAAAAACGGGAACAAACGCCGCGGTCAGCGCGCCTTCGCCGAAAAGTTTGCGGGCCATATTCGGTATGGCGAACGCCAGCGTAAAGGCGCTTTGTTCCATACCGGCGCCGATAAGGCGCGACTGCATCATTTCACGGACAAGCCCGAGCACGCGCGAAAGCGCGGTGAAGGCCCCCACCGTGAAAGTGTTCTTCAGTATTCCGCCTGATTTGCCGCCGCTCATGACAAAGGTTTGTTTTTAAAGCAGATTCTGTTTATTATCTGAGTGAAGTTCTCCTCGCCGGCAAGAATCTCGATAGCTATGCGCAAATAGAGACACTTGACGGGCACGGTCTCGAAGCGGGGAAAGCGAACCGCGTCCTTTTCGGTAGTCACCAATGCGTCCGCCCCCATGTCGGCAGTACGGTTCAGCGCGTAAAGGACCTCGCTCGCTTCATACCGGTGATGGTCGGCGTAGCGCTCGCACCAGACGACCTTCGCGCCCAGGCGGCGCAGGGAGTTCTCGAAGCCTTTCGGCGAGGCTATTCCGGACAGCGTACAAGTGGTCTTGCCCTGAAGCCACGAAAGAGGAAACTCCTCCTTGCTCCATACATCCTTCAAAACACGCGGAGTGTGGTTGCACTCCACAATCTCGGCCTTGGTGTTGTAGCGGCGAATCTCCTCCTTTACCCGCGAAACATCACCGCGGCACTTAGTCAGGAATATTATGTCGGCGCGGCTCAGATTCCGGGCTGGCTCGCGCAGGATTCCGCGCGGCAGCATGTTGCCGTTGCCGAACGGATTGGTAGAGTCGACAAGCACGACTTCGATGGAATGTTTGAGCTTCTGGTATTGGAACCCGTCATCCAGTATCAGGGTGTTGCATCCGAGACGCTTTATGGCGTAGCGGCCGGCTTTCACGCGATTGCGGTCTACGATAACCGCGACACCCGGCAGATTGGAGGCCAGCATATACGGTTCGTCGCCGCCGGTCGCCGCATCGAGAAGCACGTGCTTCCCGTCAGAGACCACAAGCGGCGGCTCTATGACCTGAGAGAAAATGCGCTGCCACCAAGGCGCCTCCTTTCGGCGATAGCCGCGGGAGAGTATCGCGACTTTCCGGTTCTCGGCCGCGAGGGTGCGGGCGAATATCTCGGTAACGGGGGTCTTGCCCGTTCCGCCGGCGGTCACATTGCCGATCGAGATCACCTGCACGCCAAGCGGATAGCGGCGTATCACACCAAAACGGTAGAGCGCGTAGCGGATGTGCACGACAACGGCGAAGATGAAACTGACCGCCTTCAAAAAGGCGAGCAGAAAACGGATGCCCGAAGGCTGATCTTCGTCGGCACCCTTCTCCTGTATGAGCTTGACGAGATAACTCTCAAGCCGTTCTATGCCGTTTGGCCGAGCCTTACGCACCGTCAGTCTCCCATTACATTGCCCCAGGACGGGCCAAACGCCCTGAGATACACATAAAAGCCTACACGCCAGTCATGATCGTATTCGGAACCGTCGATACGGGAATATTCCTCTTCGTACGCGATTTGCAGCCGGAAGCCGAGGCAGTCCGTCCTGTAGTCGAACCACGAACCGATCTCGTCGAGCTTGCCGTCGCGCAGATCCCACCTCATATAGGGGCCTGCGGCAATGGCATCGCAAAACTCGTACTCGAAGCCGACATCAGCGAAGCAGAAGTGCACCATGTTGAATTCGTCGGCGCGCATGCGTTTGGGGTTGTAGGGCGAGGAGGAGAAATCCCAGCGGCGATAATCGCGCTGCAAGACGTCCACAAAATATTGCAGCCTGCGGTTCACGACCTGGCGCCATTCAACATTCGCCATGGCGAGATTGTTGCGCTCCGTATCGTACTCTGCACGAACGGCAAGAGCGACATCGTCGGACGGGAACCAACGCGCCCGCAGGCCGGGCACGGCATACGGCGAATGGCGGCCATAATTTGGATCGCCGAGGCGCGCAAGCTTGTGGTATCTATTGCCGTCGGTATAGCGGGCCTTGTTGAACTGAACAGAGGCGTAGGCGTCGATGTCGAAGACCGTCCGCATATGACCGCGCTCGTCGGTGCTCCGAAACGTGTTGCGGAAGCCTGGAGTCACGCCGTACCACGAATACGGCAGATTGCGAGAGCGCCCGGCGAACTGGTCTTGCCAGTCGAGGGACGCGTCCATATGATCAAACACGTAGGGACGCTTCTTGCCGCCCTTTCCGCGGCCGTCGCCGGAATATTCGGCCTCTTGCGCCAGAACATCGAGGTAAGGCTCCATCATATGCTGCCATCTGTCGTCGATCCACGCGACGCCGCGACCTGCGAATGTCACGCCGCCCTCGACGATAAACCTCGACATGTCGTCGCTGCTAGAGCCGGCACGCGCCGTGCCGTCCAAACTCTCGTAGCCGCTGTTGCCCCAGTACGTGCCGCGCACGCCTACACGGGGCACGACCGAAAGAACATCGGCGTACTTCATAGGCAACGTGAGGCGGTGATACGTGTCGAGGCGGAATGTATTGTATTCGGCCCACTGGCCCGGGATGTAGCTGTAGACGGTCGCTCTGGAGCGCCGTCCGTTAACCTTGGGACGGCGATCGTAGTAACCGAGGTGAGTCTGAGACTCGTAATTCACCGGAAGGGAGAAAACGGGCTGGGGCAAAATGTCTATATAGGCCTCAGGCAGTCTCGCGACGCCGCCGGCGAATTTCGAAAGCGGACCTGTCACACTAATGCCCAAGCCGAATAGTGTCTCGTTGTGCTCCCACGCAAGTTCGTTACCTTTCTCCGAAACGAATGTGTTCCGTTTGCCGAGAAGCGACTGGCGCAGAAAATCGCTGGAGAAATGGGAGTCGCTGAAGTAGGAGGCCTTGCCGCGCACTACGTCCCGTTCGGTCGCGTCCCAGCGATGCGACAGCATCAGCGCATAACGCTCGCTGGGCACAGTCGAACCCCAGTTCTGGTAATTCCATTTCCGGTTGTCGGACCAATGGCGGTCGTAACGCGAATGGTCGTCATCCCACGCATAATAGACCTTGAACTTTCCGGTGCCGAAATCGCCAAGCCGCCACCCCAGAGACTGGCCCAGGGCGACTCCATTCTTC
>ONWT01000002.1 GCA_900321575.1 uncultured Lentisphaerota bacterium
CCACCATGTCCCCGACGGCACGGTTTGGGACGGCAAGGCGCCCGTTCTTGTCGATATGGGCGTCAAGCTCGACGGCTATTGCTCCGATATGACGCGCAATATCGTCCCCGCGAAGCCGTCGAAGCTCTACGCCAAAATCTACAGCCTCGTGCTGAAGGCCAACATGTCGGCGATCGCGGCTGCGAAGCCCGGCCTCACCTGCGGCAAGCTCGACCGCGTGGCTCGCAAGATAATCGAGGAGGCCGGCTTCGGCAAATGCTTCGGCCACTCGCTCGGCCATGGCGTCGGCATAGAGATTCACGAAGCTCCTTCGGCGAGAAAAGCGGACAAGACCGTGCTGAAGCCGGGTATGCTCGTTACGATCGAACCCGGCGTTTATCTCGAGGGCAATCTAGGCGTCCGCATCGAAGACCTCATCCTCATAACCGAGGATGGTTGCGAAGTGCTCTCGCCCAGCCCGAAGTGACCGGAAAAGGGCGGCGGTCTCAGTCAAGCAGTTCGGCGAGATCTTCGGTCGAGAGCTTTTCGACAATGGCGGCATCCGTCGTAGAGACGGTTGCCGCTATCAATGCCTGCTTGCGGCGCTGCAGCGCGAGCACCTTTTCTTCGATCGAGCCGGACGCGATAAGCTTGACCACGTAGACATTCTTCTTCTGTCCTATCCGGTGCGCGCGGTCTGTCGCCTGGTCCTCCACTGCGGGATTCCACCACGGGTCGTAGTGGATCACCATGTCGGCGCCGGTGAGATTCAGCCCCGTGCCGCCCGCCATCAGCGAAATGAGGAACACGGGTATGTCCGGATTGCGGTTGAAGCGGTTGCACTCGCCGAGCCTGTCTTTCGTCGAACCGTCCAGATAGCAATAGGGTATGCCAAGCTTGTCGAGGGCGTCCCTCAGAACGGCAAGCTGCTTTACGAACTGCGAAAACACGAGCACGCGGTGGCCGCCGCCGATCGCCTCGTCGAGCAGATCGAGAAACGCCTCCACCTTGCCGCGGCTAGCGATTTGCCTCAGCTTCATCAGAAGCGCGAGCATCTCGAACTTCGTCTTGGCGCTGCGCCTGCCTTTCTGCAGGACGGCGTTGTAGTCGCGCTGGACGTCTTCGGGCATGGGACAGTACGAGACCTTCACCATCTTGTCCGGCAGGTCTTTCGCGACGGTCTTCTTCAGCCGCCGCAGTATGAAGGGGTGGAGCTTGCGCTTCAGTTTCATCTGCACCGCCTCTCCCGCAGCGCCGCCTTCGCCGATGGGTAGCTCGTAACCCGTCTTGAACGACTCGTAGTCGCCAAGGTAGCCGGGCATGAGAAAGTCGAATATCGACCATACGTCGGCGACAGAATTCTCGATCGGCGTGCCTGTCAGGACGAGCCTCTGCCGCGCGTCGAGCCGCTTCGCCGCCTTGGCGTTTCTCGTCTGGCGGTTCTTGATGTGCTGCGCCTCGTCGAGGACGAGCGCCGAGAAGCTCTTGTCGAGATAGGCCTCTTCGAAGTCGCGCTGCAGAAGGGCGTACGAAGTTATCACAAGATCGGCCGATGGAATCTTCGCGAAGTCGTTCGCCCTGTCTGGGCCGGATATCACGAGCGTCTTTGTCCACGGCGTGAACTTCTGCGCCTCCGACTCCCAGTTGCGCACGAGAGAAGTCGGGCACACGATCAGCGCGGGCGATTTCGCGCTTCCGGACTGGCCGGTCCGCGGCAGCGACAGCCACGCCAGCGTCTGCAGCGTCTTGCCGAGGCCCATCTCGTCCGCGAGCAGTCCGCAAAGACCCGCATTCTCCAGAAAGCGCATCCAATAGACGCCCTGTTTCTGGTAAGGACGGAGTACGCCGTCCAGCCGGCCGAGCGAAACGGGCTCGAATTTCGCGCCGCCCGATCTGTTTCGGGCCGCGGCCGTCTCGCGCCATTTCGCCGCCGCAGTGTCGTCCAGGTCTATCGTGTCCAGCAGGTCCAGCGACGCTTTCACGTACGGCGCGTGTATGCCCGCGACCCTGAACCAGCCGTCGCGCGTTCCGCTGCCGGCCGTCGCGCAGTCGCGGAATATGTCGTGCATCTCTTCGATGGCGGAATTGTCGAGCAGCGTGACGCGACCGTCTTTCAGTATGTAGCCATCGCCGCGGTTTATCGCCGCCTGTATCTCGACCGGCGAAACTTCGGTGCCCATCGCGTCGAAGCTGTACTTGACCTCGAACGCATTGCCGCCCGCGTCGCGAATCTGCACCACGGGCACGACCGAAGGCATCGTGTCCGTCAGGGCCATCAGCTTTTCCGACAGCTCCACACGCCAACCGTTGCGCCTGAGCCGCGGCAGCCCCGCGCCGAGAAAGTTCAGCACCTTTTGCGGATCTGTCACATACAGCTTGAGGTCGCCGGTGCGGTAGCCGCGCTCGAAGCCGTAGCCCTCGACCAGCTTGATTGCGTCTTGCTCCGCCTTCGGCGAGCGCACTTTTCTCACCAGCGGATCGTCTCCGTCTTCGAGCCACACGACTCGGTCGCTCTGCACCGAGCAGGCCGGCAGCCCGATGTCGCCGTAATAGGCGTCGATCTCTATCGAGAGGCTGGCGCGCGATCCTGAAACATAGGCGTCGAATTTCGGCGCCATCGGAACCTCTATGAACTCTTCCTCCTGTACGGGCGGCGCCTCGTCGCCGGCGGACGCTTTGGCTTCGCGCTCTTCCTCCTCGATGTCGTCCATCTCCTTCACCATTATGGCGATGCCTATCGCGACGACATGCGGACATATCTGCCCGTATTTCTGGTTCTGCATGCACGGGCAGGCCGACTTGATCCGCCCGCCTGGCTCGAGGTGGAACTTTACCGGCATCTCCCAGCCGCTCGGCTGCGCGATCTTGCCGCTTATCTCCAGCTTGTCGTCGTCGTATTCCGCGCTTGTAACGTCGCCGGAATTCACTATCGCGAGCGCCTGGTTGAAGACCTCGGCACCGCCCCATTGGACAAGCTCGTCTTGAGTTATACCGCTTCTGGTCATTGCTGTTTTGCGCCGGGCAGATGGCGCAGCCTGAGCTGTCCGCAAGCGGCATCGGCGTCTTTGCCTCGTGAGCGGCGCAGCATCGTCTGCACGCGGTTCTTCATCAGGACGTCGAGGAACATCAGCATCGTCTGGTCGTCGGGCGTCTTGAAGTCGGGCCTGTGCGCGACCGGCGAAAGCGGTATCAGGTTCACCTTGGCCATCGGCACTCGCTTCACCTGCCGAGCAAGATCTTCCGCGCACGCCCTCGAGTCGTTCACTCCCTTTATGACGGTGTATTCGAAGGTGATGATCCGCTTCGTCTTCCGCGTATATTCGGCGCAAGCCTCCAGCAGTTCGTCCAGCGGCCATTTCCTGTTCACCGGCATGAGCTGCGAGCGAAGGCCGTCGCTCGCAGCGTGTAGCGACACCGAAAGCTCGAACTGTATGCCTTCGTCCGCGAGACGTCTGAAGCCGGGCACGACGCCGCATGTCGAAAGCGTGATGTGCCGCGCGCCGAGATTCGGACCCTTCCCCGCGTTTATGAGCTTCAGCGCCCTCATGGTTTCGTCGTAGTTGGCGAAAGGCTCGCCCATGCCCATGACGACGATATTGGTGATTTCGCCCAATCTGCGCCCGGCCATGTATTCGGCGACTATCTCGTCCGCCGTCAGCGACCGGACCACGCCCTGCGAGCCGCTGGCGCAGAACGCGCACCCCATGCCGCACCCGACCTGCGTCGAAATGCACTGCGTGAACCGTCCCGTCGCGGGTATGAGAACCGTTTCGACGCTGTTGCCGTCTTCAAAGCCGATCAGCAGCTTTTGCGTGCCGTCCGAGGCTTTCGATACATCCAGCGTCTCGGCCTTTGTCAGTGGAAACTCCACCTTGAGCGTCTCGCGAAAGTCCTTCGGCAAGGTCGTCGCCTGATCCCAATCTGTGATGTAGTCCCTGTATAGGGCCTGCAGAATCTGATCGGCGCGAAACGGCCTCAGCCCACGCTCTGCGAGTATAGGCTTCCATTCGTCCGGCAATATCGACCACGCTGGTTTCATATCGGGCGCACATTATACCATATTTTCCCGTTACGATGTACTGCAGTCATCTAAATCATCGTTGGCATTGTCAGCGGTAGGCTAGATGGGCGAGCGGTGATTCCATGCTTCAATCGCGGATAAGACGTCATCACCTGTTACCTCGACTATACAGCTACCATTGCAGCTGACATGTCCCCTTCCTCTATCCTTAATTAACACCGCCTCACCTCCGCAGAAGGGGCATGGCTTCAACGGTAAATCAGCTTTCAGTTCTAGCCAGCTAAATTGGCAGAGGGAATCTAAATTAGTAACCGCCGGGCACGTTTCACACTTGTGTCTAAGGCAAAAGTCAAGAAAAGCTTTAAGCCGACTATCGGCAGTTATGTAGACTTCTTGGTTAGTAAGGTTAGTAATCATAACAACGTCCTTTCTTCGTGAAATGAATTTCGCGCCCTAGGCGAATGCTTCGGGCGCGGATTGGTTATTCCTCGCTTGCCGGAGTGTCGGCTTCGGCTTCTGCAAGGAGCTGATTTATTTCGGCTTCGGAGCGGACGCGCCGCGTCTGAAGCGAAATGGTCGGCGCGAGTCGCAGACCAAGGCGCTTGAGGAGCGCATTGTTGTCCTGCGTTGCGCGGACCGAGTTCTTATTGAACGAGAGACGAGAGCGGACATATGGCGATGTTTCCGCATCGCTCTGCAAGGTCTTCAACCACTTTTGATCATCAAGGCGCTTGCCGTTCTTGCGCTCAAGCGAATAGCCTGTGTTCATGGCGAAGACGACCTGTCCCGTCAAGCACATCATGTTGAGCTTCGTGCTCTTCAGCACCTCGTAATCGCGCTCGGTTGATTCGGGGTCGATTAGGTCGGCCTTGATTTGAGCTTCAAGCGACTCAACTTCCGCCTTGAGTGTTTCAAGGGCGTCGGAGAGTTCGTTGATGAGTTCACGCTTGCGGTGTAACTTGGGAATTATTGTTTTGTATTTCATGTGTCTCCTTTCGGTGAAGTGGTTTGCGGCTTTGATACGCAGAGCCGCAGACTGCGCGGGGATTCGGAGGTGCTTTGTTAATTCCTCCGCCCAATTGGACAACTTGGAACGATTCGCTTAACAGATTAAGCGATCCACGCCTTGCAAGGCATGCTGACCAGCGCCTCGCCATCGACCGTGCGCGTGACGGTGAACTCGAGCTCCTGACCAGCGGAGAGTTCGTTGAACTCCTGCGGCCACGTAAGCGCGATAAGGTTCTCGCCGCTGGAAGAAATGCGGCAGGTGACCGTGGAAGTCGTCTCGCCAACCGTGTAGCTCGCCTGAACAGCGAGATCGTCGGTTTCGTCGCCGAAACGCAGACCGTTGAGCATGATCGCCTGTCCGGCGACGAGCTGGGAGCGCACGGCACCAGCGGCGGCGGAAATGGCGAACTCGATCTTCGGCGTCTTGTCGCTCGCGATGTTGACCCAGCTGAAGTCGTTGCGGGACACGCGGAAGTCCGGGCCCTGCTTCAGACGGACGTTGACCTTGTTTGCGTTGGTGAGGTTGCCATCAGCGCCAACCGTGCCATCGAGGTAGAGCATGGCGTGGAAGTACCTTCCGAAGGAAATAGAATTGCCCTTCAGAAACTCCTGATACATCTGATCGGCGACGCCCTCGGCGATGTTGCGCGCGGCGC
>ONWT01000069.1 GCA_900321575.1 uncultured Lentisphaerota bacterium
AGTGCAGGCTGGAACGTATGCCTTCTCGAATCCTGCTCAGACCATGCCGCAGGAAGGGTATATCCTTGTTTCCAACTGGACTACGACCCCGAATGATGGCGATCACGGAACCGCGGTCTACTCCGGCGAGTCGCTTTCGTCGCTTACAGGCGGCGAGGTGACAGGCTTGAGGTTTACAGGTGCGGACAAAGAGATAACCGCTGTTGGCGTCGGCGGTCCGACCGTCGCCGGCGCGGTGCCGTGGGCGGGAATGGTCATCAAGAGTGTTGTGCTCTTTGACGAATGGGTTACGCCCGCCGATATCGCCTTTTACGAGTTCCCGGAGAAGGGTGCGGTTCCGCCAATCGAGATAAATGCTTATCCGATAAATGGCGCGATTGTGCCGTACCCAACCACAATGGAGCTTAGCTGCACCAACGAAGATGTGACAATATGGTACTACTATCCAAACGAAACGGAGGCTGATGCGGATGAGTATACAGAGCCGATAATAATCGAAACAGGGGCAACTATCGCTCAGTATCACGTCTTTGCAAAGAAGAACGGCAAGAAGGTTTGGGGGTCGGATAGTGTCATCGAGTACACGGTTCTTGGTGGTTTGATTAATCCTCTAAATCCATCTGACATTCTTGATACGCCTGATCTTTTCTGGGCTGTAGGCGGTGATGCGTGGGCTAAAGATACAGCCTCGCCTCACAATGGTGGTTCGGCCTATAAATGCGATCCTACCTCGGCGTGCATTCTTAAGACTATCGTAAATGATGTCGGCGACAACGAGGTGCTTGTTTTCCACCACAAGGATGACTTCAAGGATGGTGCATTGTTTGAGGTGTTGGTGGATGGTGTGCAAGTTTGGAGCACGAAAGGCGCAATTACCGTGCAGAGCGATTGGGTGAGGTCTTCGGTTCCGATCGATTCGGGCAGCCATACAGTAGAGTTCAGATTCACCGGCAATGGATCAACGCTCTATCTTGACGATATATCTATTGGCGAGAAGACAACATCGACAGAAAACGATGCTTATCCTGTGCCGTATTCATGGTTCTCACTGTATGACGACAGCATAACTGACGGTGATGTAGAGGACCGTGCGAAAACTAAAGCCTCCAATAACCTGAATACTTGGTGGGAGTGCTATGTGCTTGGACTCGACCCCACAAACGAGACGAGCAAGCTTGTCACGACGATTCGTATGGACGGCACAACGCCTGTTGTCGAGTATTCGCCGACGAATACTGCAATATCCATAGACTATATTCTTCAGGGCAAGCCGGCGCTCTCAAACGATTGGCAGGATGTCGACTTTGACGTGCCTGGCGACACCAACCGCTTCTTCCGCATAAAGGTGGAGTGGAAATGATTACAGCAATTCTGCCGATAGCCGTTCTTATAGTAGCGCTGACGATTCTCAAATTGCCTGCGTGGAAGGCTGCGCTATCGGCGTTTGCCGTGGGGGCCGCGGAAGCGGTCTTCATTCGCGGGCTTTCCGCGTCCTCATTGGCCAACTGTGCGGCGAGCGGCGTTTCGACGGGACTCTTCCCCATAGGCCTTGTCATAATCGCCGCGCTTTTCATGTATTCCATCACCGTCGAATCCGGTGCGATAGGCGACATAAAGGCGGGGCTTGCGTCGCTTTCGGACGACCGCTGCTTCATGGCGCTTCTTGTTGCGTGGGGGTTCGGCAATTTCATGGAGGGCATGGCGGGCTTCGGGACGGCCGTTGCGATACCGTGCTCGATTCTGGTCGGGGTGGGGTTCGATCCGATGAAGGCGGTGCTCTGCTGTCTCGTGGCGAACACGACGCCCACTGCGTTCGGGTCTGTGGGGGTGCCGACAATGGTGCTCGCGAGCGAGACAAGCATGGATTTGTCGCTTCTCAGCGCTAAGATCGCCTTTCTGCAGCTGGCCCCCACGGCGCTCTCGCCGTTTCTCATACTGTTTATCACGGACGGTTGGCGTGGAGTGCGCGAAAAGTTTGCGCTGGCCCTGGTGGCCGATGCGGCGTTTCTCGTGCCGTGGGTCGCCGTGGCCGCCACGCTGGGCTGCGAACTGCCCGATATAGTCGGCGGCATTGCGGCGATGGGCGCATTCGCCATGATGGGGCGGCGCGGCGCGCTTGACATGAAGCGGCAGATGTGGGCGTGGATGCCGTTCGCCTTCGTCGTGGTCGTGCTTGCGCTCGGCAGCGTTTTGGCGTCCCTCGGAATGAAGCGCATTTCGCCCGGCTTTCTGATACTCGCGGCCGCGTTCGCAGGGGGACTCGCCCAAAAGCTTTCGCTGCCGCGCCTGGCGGCGCTGCTTTTCGGGACGGTGCGCAAATACGCTTTGGCGCTCTTGACGATATGCCTTGTGCTGGCGTTGGCGAGGACGATGGGTGAGAGCGGCATGACGACGACGCTCGCCGAATCGCTCGTGAAGGTTTCGGGCAAGGGCTATCCGTTCCTCTCCGGGCTTGTGGGGGCTCTGGGCGGCTTCATGACGGGGTCGGGCACGAGCTCGAACGTGCTCTTCGGCATGCTTCAGGCGTCCGTAGGCTCCGTAGAGGCGGAAAAGCTTCTGTATGCGGCGGCGAATGTGATGGGCGCGGGAATCGGCAAGATGGTGTGTCCGCAATCGATTGTTCTCGGATGCGCCGCGGCGGGCCTCGCCGGACGCGAGAGCGAAGCGATGAAAAAGGCGTTTGCGTACTTCGTGGCGGTGCTGTCCGTTGCCACGGCGAGCGTGGTGCTGTTTTCGGTGTTTGTTCCGCGATGAAGGCGCTGCTCATATTGGCGATGTTGTTCGCGGCGGCGCCTGCGGTGGCGGCCAAGCCCAAGGCCATAGTGCTGTTCTACGCGGACGATCTCGGCTACGGCGACACGTCGGTCTACGGACAATCGAAGGTGCCCACGCCAAATCTCGAAAAGCTCGCGGAAGAAGGGTGCCTTTTCTGCGACGCCCATTCCGCCACGCCGATATGCACCCCGTCGCGCTATTCGCTGCTTACGGGCAGATATGCGTTTCGCCGTCCGGGCACAAGAATACTCGACGGCGACGCGAAGCTGATTCTGCCGGTCGAGGGCAGCGGCGAGCGGAACGTCACGCTGCCCATGCTGATGAAGCGCGCGGGCTACCGCACGGCCGCGATAGGCAAGTGGCATCTCGGCCTCGGCGACGGAGAAGGCGCGATCGACTGGAACGGTGAAATCAGGCCGTCGCCGCGCGAAACGGGCTTCGACCATTCGTTCGTCATGGCGGCCACGGCAGATCGCGTGCCGTGCGTGTTCATAGAGAACGGCAGGGTCGCCGGACTCGACAAGGACGATCCGATCGAGGTCAGCTACGACGCGGCCGAAAGAAAGTGGCCAGACGAGATTACGGCCCGCACCAACCCCGAACTGCTCAAGGCCTGGGGGCGGCCGTCGGACCGCCAGCACGACAAGACGATAATCGACGGGATTTCGCGCATAGGCCACATGCGCGGCGGCAAGGCGGCCCGGTGGAACGACCAAGACCTCGCGGACCGCATCACTGCCGAGGCGGAGAAGTTCATAAGAGAGTCCGCAGGAGAGCCGATATTCCTCTATTTTGCGACGAACGACATACATGTGCCGCGCGACCCCAATATGCGGTTCAGAGGCAAAAGCGGACTCGGCATACGCGGCGACGCCACGGTGCAGATGGACGACTCGCTGGGGCGCATACGCAAGGCGCTGAAGGAAAACGGCTATGAAGACGCGCTTTTCATAGCGACGAGCGACAACGGGCCCAAGGTGTCCGACGGCTACGAGGACGGTGCGCGCGAGGCGTGGGCCGGCGAAAACCCGTCCGCACCTTTCCGCGGCGGCAAGTATACCGTCTACGAGGGCGGCACGAGAATACCCATGATCGTCGCCTGGCCGGGCCGGGTCAAGCCGGGCACGCGGAGCAATGCGCTCATATCGCAGACCGATTTCGCGAGGTCGCTGGCCAAGATCGCGGGCGTCGAGGTTCCCGAAGGGGCGTGCGGCGACAGCATGGAACTGTCGTATGTGATTCTCGGCGAGAGCGGGGCGGGCCGCGAGAGCCTGGTGGAGCAGCCGGCCTGGGGTCCGTGGGGCTACAGGAAGGGACCGTGGAAGCTCATCGACTCGGAGATGCCGCAACTGTACAATCTGGAGGACGATCCTGGAGAGCGGAACAATCTCGCAGAGGAGAGACCGGACAAGGTCGAAGAGCTCAGAGCCGAACTTCGCGCCATTTGCGCATAATGCGCGGATGTGGTAAAATACAAGAACAATTTGAACAAGAAGGAGTCAGTTTAAGATGGATATAGTCATTTTGCTTGGTGCGCCGGGATCCGGCAAGGGAACAATCGCCAGCCGTCTCGCCGAGACGAACGCCAATCTGAAGCACGTCTCTTCGGGCGATCTGCTTCGCGGAGCGGTGGCGAAGGGCACTGCGGCGGGCGTAGAGGCCAAGGGCTACATGGAGAAGGGCCAGCTCGTGCCCGACGCGCTCATCGCGCAGATGATCAAGGACGTGATAGCCGAGACCGAAGGCGACGTGACGATGCTTCTGGACGGCTTTCCGCGCAATGTGGCGCAGGCCGAGATTCTCGCCGAGACGGGCGCGCCGGTAAGGAGCGTGGTTCTGGTGGATGTTCCCGACGAGATAATACAGGACCGCATCGCCGGCCGCCGCACATGCCCGAAGTGCAAGGCGGGCTACCATGTGCGCGCGCTGCCTCCGAAGGTGGAGGGCATTTGCGACAAGTGCGGCGCCGAACTCGTCGTGCGCAAGGACGACAACCCCGAAACGGTCAAAGACCGCCTCGTCGTGTACCACCGCGAAACAGAGCCGCTCATCGCTTTCTACGAGGCCAAGGGACTGCTGCGCAAGATCGACGGCGACCAGGGGCCGGCGAAGAATGCCGAGGCGTTTCTTGCGGCTATGTAAGGCTTTGGCGTGAAGGTAGACATAAAGACCAAGGCACAGATCGCGCAGATGCGCGAGGCGTGCCGGATGAGCGCCGAAATACGCGACATCTGCGCGAACGCGGTCGCCCCAGGGGTTACCACAGGCGAGATAGACGACCTAGTGGTCGAGTATTGCGAAAAGCACAGGGTGAAGGCCAGCTTTTTCGGGTATGCGAAGTTTCCCGGGCACATTTGCGTGTCGATAAACGACGAGGTCATACACGGCATTCCGAGCAGGCACCGCGTAATAATGCCCGGCGATCTCGTCAAGACGGATGTGGGCATTTTCACGAAGGGCTACAACGGCGACACGTCGCGCACGGTCGCGCTGGGCGTGACGGATCCCGAAGTCCTGCGCCTCGTCGAGACGACGAAAGCGTGCCTCAAGGCGGGCATCGCGGCTTGCGGGCCGGGGGTGCATCTCGGCGATGTGGGGTACGCGATACAGAAAGTCGCCGAAGAGGCCTGCTTCGGCATCGTGCGCGACTGGATCGGACACGGCGTGGGCAGGACGGTGCATGAAGACCCTCAAGTGCCGAACTACGGCACGCCCGGCACGAAACTCGTGCTCAAGCCGGGAATGACGATTGCGATAGAGCCCATGATCACGATGACCAAGGCCGGCGAGAAGACCGATGTTCTTGAGGACGGCTGGACTGTCGTGACGCGCGACAGGTGCCTGTCGGCCCATTTCGAGCATACTGTCGCGATAACGGATGACGGGTGCGAGATACTTACTTTGCCGGCGGACTATCCCTGAAATCCTGAAGCCCGAAGGCGCTTAGGTCGAATGGCGACTGATTGCTTCGGGGTGGATGGTCCGTACGGCTTTACGAAAGGCTAAATATGACTTCGACACGCAGACAGGCCCGCGAATGGGCGATACAGATGCTTACCGCGGCGGATTTGAATCCGCCTGGAGACATTGCGCAGTTTGTCGCCGCACAGTGGGAGCAGATATGTTCGCTCTCCGCAGAAGACGGCACGCCCGTCAAGGTCAAGTCAGCGATGAAGCGGTTCACCGAAGAGAGGGTGACTGGCGTCCTCTCGCATCTGGACGAGATCGACGCGCGTATAACGCCGCTTCTGGAGAATTGGGACCTTTACCGCCTCGGGACCATCGAGCGGACGGTGATACGTCTTGGCGTGTGGGAACTCGCCTACAGCGACGTGCCCGTTCCCGTGGTGATAAACGAGGCGATCGACCTCGCCAACTGGTTCTCCACTTCGCGTTCGAGGATGCTCGTAAACGGCGTGCTGGACAAGTTCGCGAAGGCCAATCCGAGGGCTGCCGCCGCCGAATGAGCGTATCTGCGATATCGGACGGCGAGATCATGCAGCGGGCGATCGTGCTCGCGGCGAAGGGTTTGGGCCATACCCGCCCGAACCCTGCGGTCGGCGCGGTTGTGGTATCGCAGGGGCGGATCGCAGGCGAAGGCTGGCACAGAAGGGCAGGCGGCGACCATGCCGAGGTGGCGGCCATAAAGGACGCAAGGCGGCGCGGAGAAACCACCGAAGGCGCGACGATATACGTCACGCTCGAGCCTTGTTCGAAGCCAGGGCGGGTGGGCGCTTGCACGGACGCGATAGTCGCGGCGGGCATATCGCGGGTCGTGTATGCTGTGCAAGACCCCAATCCGGATAACAGAGGCAGGGCGAAGAGGGTGCTCGCCAAGGCGGGCGTAAAGTGCGAGAGATTCACGGGCGACAAGGCGATCAGCGAGAGCGCCGAAAGGCTGATACGCGGCTTTCGCAAGCATGTCCTCACGGGCATGCCCTACGTCACGGTCAAGATCGCAATGTCGCTGGACGGCAAGATATGCGACGACCGGGGTGACGCGAAGTGGATATCGTCCGCGCGCGCTCGGAAGCTTACGGGCAGGCTGCGCGAAAAAGCCGACGCGATAATGGTGGGCGGAGAGACTGTCAGGAAGGACAATCCGTCCCTCCTGAGCCACGGACGCCGCAATGACGACTTGATCAGGGTGATCGTCTCGAAAAGCGGCGATCTGCCAAAGACCGCGCAGGTGTTCAGCGACGGGGCGCCAAACAGGACGCTCGTCTTCGGCGACGCGCACAAGGCGCTCAAGGAGTTGGGGGCGATGGGGATGACGCATGTGCTTTGCGAGGGCGGAATGAAGCTCGCGGTGTCGCTGGCCGAGCAGGGACTTGTCGACGAATGGCTTGCTGTCATAGCCCCGAAGGTAATCGGCACGCGTCCTTTGAAGAAGGCGGTCGAGATTGCGGAGGTCACATGTTTACAGGATTGATCCAGAAGATCGGCACCGTCAAGCGCGTTTCGCGCGGGGCGGGGCTTGTGCTCGAAGTCGCGGCCGACACGCCGTGGCTCGCGCCGCTCGAAGAAGGCGAGTCGGTGGCGGTGAACGGAGTTTGCCTTACCGTGGTCAAGTGTGAAGGATCGCGGTTTACGGCGGACGTTTTGCGCGAAACGGAGTCCCGCACAGGGCTCGGCGAACTTGTGCCGGGCATGAAAGTCAATCTCGAAAGGGCGCTTAAAGCGGGCGACGCCATGGGCGGACACATAGTTCAGGGCCATGTCGACGCCCGCGGCAGGATCAAGGCGAAAACGCCGAAGGGGCGGGACTTCCAGCTGCAGGTCGAGTGCGGCAGGGTGCTCGCTGCACAAAGTGTGCTCAAGGGGTCCATCGCAATCGACGGCGTTTCGCTCACCATTTCGGCGATAGGCGACGACTGGATTGGCGTGGATGTCATACCGACTACGCTGCGCGACACGACGCTCGGCTTCAGAAAGACCGGCGACGCGGTGAATCTCGAAGGCGACATACTGGGCAAATATGTCGCCAAACAATGCGCCTCGGCGGGGCTGACGGAGGAAAAACTCGCCGCGGCGGGCTTTGTGTGAAACCTGCAACGGGGAAATATGCTATAATTTGCGGCAGTGAAGGAAACAAATATGCGAAAGTCCGAAATCGAACGCAACACGAAAGAGACGAAAATAAAGCTGTCGCTAAACATTGACGGCACAGGCGCGGGTGAAATCGATACCGGCATAGGGTTTTTCAACCACATGCTGGAGCTGCTGAAGAAGCACGCGCTCATAGACCTTTCGGTAAAGGCGGTGGGCGATATCGACGTGGACTACCACCATACGGTCGAAGATGTCGGACTTGTTTTCGGAAAGGCCTTGAACGAGGCGCTCGGCGATCGCGCGGGAATAGTCCGCTACGGGTTTGCGTCCATTCCCATGGACGAAGCCCTCTGCGAGACTTCGCTCGATCTGGGGGGCAGGCCGTTTGTCGTGATGCAGTGCGCGATGAAGCACATGATGGTGAAGGATTTCGAGGTGAAGCTCGTCGAGGAGTTCTTCCGCGCGGTCAGCGTGGAGGCTCGCGCGAACATACATTTGCGTCAGATTTACGGCGATGAAGTGCACCATGTCTGCGAAGGCCTGTTCAAGAGCTTTGCGCGCGCCTTGAGAGCGGCGAAGGCTATAGATGCGAACGAAAAGGGAGTGCCGAGCTCGAAGGGGGTTATCTGATCATGATCATACTGCCTGCGATAGACATCAAAGACGGCAAATGCGTCCGTTTGCGACAAGGCCGCGCCGACGATGTGACGGTTTACGGCTACGATCCTGCGGCGCAAGCCGAAGATTGGCGAGAACAGGGCGCGAGCGAGTTGCATGTGGTCGATCTGGACGGCGCTTTCGACGGCGAGCCGCGCCATGTCGAGACCATAAAGCGGATAATAAAGAACTTTGGCGGACAGGTGGAGGTCGGCGGCGGCTTGCGCACGGCCGACGCGGTGGCGGAGATTCTCGAAGCGGGCGCGGCGCGTGCGATAATCGGCAGCGCGGCGCTGGAGGATCCGGCTTTCCTTTCGCGCACGGTCGATCTGTGGGGCGATAGGATCGCGGTAGGCATAGACGCGAGGGACGGTTTCGTGCAGACAAAGGGGTGGGTCGAGACGACCCGCGTGAAAGCGGTCGATTTGGCGGCGGCCGTCGCCAAGACGGGGGTGAAGACGATAATCTACACCGACACCGCGACGGACGGCATGCTTGGCGGGCCCAATCTGGCCCAGATGGCCGCCATATGCGACGCGGCTCCGACATGCCAGATAACGGCTTCGGGCGGAATCAGCTCGACATACGACATCCAGAACCTCAAGGCGCTCGAGCGAAGCAATCTGCGAGCTGCGATTGTCGGCAAGGCCCTTTACGACGGCAGAGCCACATTGCGCGAAATGAATCTGGCCGCGTTATGAGCAAAGCCTCGCTCCATGTCCTAAAGAACGGCTTGAGGGTCGTTCTCGTGCCGTGCGAGGCCGAGAGCGTCGCATTCGGTCTTTTTGTCGCGAGCGGATCGCGCCACGAGCGCGCCGCGGAGGCGGGTGTTTCGCACCTGATAGAGCATATGCTTTTCAAGGGCACCCCATCGAGGACGCAGCTCGACATAACGCACGCCATAGAAGGGCGCGGCGGCAATTTCAATGCGTTCACGAGCGAAGAGTCCACTTGCTACTACGCCCATCTGCCGAGCGAATATCTTGCGGAGGCGGTCGAAATACTCTCCGACATGTATCTCAACGCGTCCATCGCGGCGGACGAGTTCGCCAAAGAGAAGCAGGTCGTCATCGAAGAGATTAAGATGTATGCCGACGATCCGGACGCGGTCGCGGCGGAAAATCTGCAGCGGGCGATGTTTCCGGAGAACACGCTCGGCGCGCCTGTCGCGGGTTCGCCCAAGTCGCTCGCGCCCATGACGCCTGCGATGCTGAGGCGCTACATAAAAACGCACTATCTTCCGCAAAACACGATAGCCGTAATGGCGGGCAGTTTCGACGAATCCGCCGCGCTCGAGCTGGCGAATCTTTACTTGGGCCCGCGGCGCACGCGGCGGAACGCGCCCGGGTTCGAGCCTGTCGATTTCGCGGTGCCGCCAGCGAAAGAGGTGAAGGCGGCGAAAGATGTGGTCCAGACGCAGCTTGCGGTCGGCTACAGGACTTTCGGCATACGCGACGGGCGAAAGTACGCGGCGACGGTGATGGACGCCGTATTGGGGCGGGGAATGTCCAGCAGACTCTTTCAGGAGGTGCGCGAACGGAAGGGGCTGAGCTACGACATATCGTCGCGCATGCAGTTCTTTGCCGACGCGGGCATGTTCACCGTTACCGCTGGGCTGGACGGCGCGAAGCTCGATCTCGCGATGAAGACGATCGACCGCGAATTCGAGCGGATCCGCTCGAAACGGGTCTCCGCCGACGAGCTTCGGCGCACCAAGGAGTTTCTCGTGGGCAATTTCCGTATTTCGCACGAGAAGGTCACGTCGAAGATGTTTTACTACGGGTCTACCATGCTGTCGTTCGGCCGTCTGGTCGAGCCGGCCGAGCAGATCGACGGCATCTGCGGCGTGACGGCCGCCGGCGTGCGGGCCGTGGCGCAGGCGATACTCGCCGAAGGCAATAGGTCAATCAGCCTGGTTGTGCCCCGAAAGTAGAAAATATGGTATAATACTGGTCTTAAATTGCAAGGAGATATATGTCCGAATTGACAGAAGAGATGAGACGCCACAGCGCTGCGCACTTGACGGCACGCGCGGTCCAGAATGTGTTCGAAGACGTTCAGGTTGACATCGGTCCCGCCACAGACGAGGGGTTTTACTACGACTTTGATCTGCCGCACAGACTTTCGCCCGAAGATTTCCCGAAAATCGAGGCCGAGATAAAGCGCCTCATAGCGCTTGACGAGCCGTTTGTCAGAAAGGTCGTTTCGCGCGAGGAGTGCGCCGATATGCTCGCCGGGCAGAAATACAAGCTCGAGCGTCTGGCGGACATTCCCGAGGGCGAGGATATTTCGACGTATGCGGTCGGCGACTATGTCGAGATGTGCCGCGGTCCCCACGTCGAGCATTCTTCGCAGATCGGCGTCGTCAAGCTCACACGTGTCGCGGGCAGCTACTATCGTGGCGACGAAAAGAACAAGATGCTTCAGCGAATCTACGGCATAATCGCCAAAGACCAGGCGGAGATGGACGAAATCGTCGCGCGCGCCGAAGAGGCGAAGCGCCGCGATCACAGGCGTCTCGGCGTCGAGCTGGATCTCTTTCACCTCGATCCGGAAGATCCCGGCCAGGTTTTCTGGCATCCGAAGGGGTGGAGCATATATGTGACGCTTCAGGACTATATGCGCGAGAAGCTTGTGAAGGACGGCTATCAGGAGGTGAACACCCCTGCGCTGATGCCGCGTTCGCTGTGGGAGCGCAGCGGCCATTGGGACCATTACAAGGCCAATATGTTCATCACGGAGTCAGAGAAGCGCATCTTCGCGGTAAAGCCGATGAATTGTCCGGGCGCGCTCGAGATATTCAAGAGCCGTACGCGTTCGTACAAGGATCTGCCCCTGAGGCTCGCGGAGTTCGGCCATTGCGCGCGCAACGAGCCGAGCGGCACTCTTCACGGCATAATGCGCGTGCGCGGCTTCGTGCAGGATGACGCCCACATCATCTGCACCGAAGACCAGATCGAGGAGGAGGTCGCGAAGTTCTGCCGTCTGTTGAAAGATGTCTACAGCGATTTCGGCTTCGACAAGAATCTTCTCGTCAAGCTCAGCACCATGCCAGAAGACCATGTGGGCGAAGTAGCCACGTGGCAGCACGCCGAGGCGGCGCTCGCGGCGGCCTGCAAGGCCAGCGGAATGGAGTATGCCATCCAGGAGGGCGAAGGGGCGTTCTACGGGCCCAAGCTCGAATTCACCCTGATAGACGCTCTCGGGCGTTCCTGGCAGTGCGGCACGATACAGCTCGACTACCAGTTGCCGAGCGCGGAGCGGTTGAACGCAGAGTACATCGGCCCCGATGGGCAGAAACACCACCCCGTCATGCTCCATCGCGCCGTCTTGGGCTCGCTCGAACGCTTCATCGGCATTCTGATAGAGCATTACGCAGGGGCGTTCCCGCTCTGGCTTTCGCCCGAGCAGATAAGGATATTGCCGATCAGCGACAAGGCTCTCGCATATGCGGAGCGTACGCGAGATGCGCTCTCGGCGGAAGGCTTCAGGGTCGCGATCGACTCTTCCGCCGACAAACTGGGCGCCAAGATACGCGCCGCCACGCTCGAGAAGGTGCCTTACCAGATCGTAGTCGGTCCGCGAGACGAGGCGGCGGGCACGATTTCGGTCAGGAGCCGTGCGGACGGCGATTTGGGGGCGATGACCGCCGAAGCCCTCATAGAGCGGCTCAAGAGCGAACTTTAAGGCTTGGGGAGAACGCCATGAAGAAAACGGATTTGACGACATTCCGCGAAGAGCTGCTCGCCACGGGCGGCTACAAGACGCCTGCAGATCGAAAGGCCGCGACGCGCCACAAGCCGAGCGGGCTGATAACCACGAGGTTCTCGTTCGCGGTCAGCAGGGTGTTCCCGATGTGCGCCGTCTATGAGGCTTTGGGGCGTCTCAACACCGACAAATGGGCGGAATTCTGTTTCTCCACGGTGACAATGCCCGAGTCGCTCGGCATGAACGTCGAGCTCGAAGGCTGGCAAGACCGGGCCGCCTACAAGGGGCCGGTCGTATATCTGTGCAACCACATGTCGACATACGAGACGATACTTCTGCCGCCTGTGCTGTTGACATACGGTCCTTTCAATGTCGTCGCGAAGGCGTCGCTGGCGCATCTGCCGTTTCTCGGCAAGGCTGCCGCCCACATGGGGCTTGTCGGCATAGGGCGCAAGAATCCCAAGGCGGACCTTCTCGCTCTGTTCGACATCGGTTCCAAGCGCATCGCAGAAGGGTCGAGCTTTCTCATATTCCCGCAAGGCACGCGCCAGGCAGTCTTCGAGAGGCGCCATTTTTCTTCCATCGGCGCCAAACTGGCCGAGAAGGCGGGAGTGCCGATCGTGCCGCTGGCCATAGACTCGCGCTGCATGCCGACCCGCGAAAAGGGGCTGCTTTCGAAGGTGTTCAAGGATTTCGGCACGGTAGACACGTCTTATGACATACGTCTGGCCGCGGGCCCGGTGATACCGTGCGGCAAGTCGAGAGACATGCACGAAGCGTGCTTCGACTGGATAGCCGGCAAGCTCGAGTCTTGGGGACTGCCGACAAATCGCGACAAGTAATTTCAAACAGGGAAACGTAAATGGCAAGAGCATACAATTTTTCGGCCGGTCCTGCGGTGTTGCCGCTGGAGGTTCTTCAGAAGGCGCAGCAGGAGCTTGTGGACTACAACGGCACGGGAATGTCCGTCATGGAGATGAGCCACCGCGGCAAAGACTACGACGCCATACATCAAGAGGCGATCGCCGTGTTCAAGGAGCTATGCGGACTTGGCGACGAGTGGTCTGTCGTGTTCGTGCAGGGCGGCGCGTCAATGCAGTTCGCGATGATACCGATGAATTTTCTCGGTGCGGGCGAGACGGCCGATTACGTGAACAGCGGCACATGGGGCAACAAGGCCCTCAAGGAGGCCAAGAAGGTCGCCGCGCTGCGCGGTGCGAAGGTCAATGTGGCGGCCGATTGCCAGAAGTGCATCCCCACGCGCCAGCCTGTCGAGTTCTGCTGGACGCCCGGCGCCAAATATGCACACATCTGCACGAACGAGACGATCTCCGGCGCCGAGATGAAGAGCATTCCCGAAACGGAGGCGCCCCTGATCGCCGACATGTCCAGCGACATACTCAGCTGCGAGCGCGACTACTCGAAATTCGCCATGTTCTATGCGGGCGCACAGAAGAACCTCGGTCCGTCTGGCATGGCGGTCGTGGCGATACGCAAGGATTTCGCGGAGAAGGGCCCCGATACGCTGCCGACAATGCTGCAGTACCGTACATACACGAACGAGAATTCGCTGTTCAATACGCCTCCGACTTGGGGAATCTATATTTTCGGCGAAACCATGAAGTGGGTAAAGCGCATGGGCAAGGAGAATCTCTTCAGGCTCAACGCCGAGAAAGCCGGCAAGATATATGCCGCTATAGACTCCAGCGATTTCTGGACGGGTACGGCTTTGCCCGAGTTCCGTTCGAACATGAATGTAACGTGGCGCATAAAGGGCGGCGATGAAGCGCTTGAGGAGAAGTTCCTCGCCGAAGCGAAGCTGGCCGGGCTAAGTTCCCTCAAGGGACACCGTTCGGTCGGCGGCATACGCGCGTCGATATACAACGCTTTCCCGATGTCCGGCGTTGACGCGCTAGTCTCGTTCATGAAAGATTTCGAAAAGCGCAACGGCTAGGGGGGGAAAGGCTGTGAATGCCCGAATCGGAAAGATGGCCGCGATAGCCGGAATATGCATTGCCCTGGCGTGCGCCGCGTTTGGCTCGACGCCGTCCGGCAAGCCGAATGTGATATTCATTCTTGCGGACGATTTGGGCTATGGCGACACAGGCTTTTCGTGGCAGAATGCGCGCGAGGCGGGGTTGCCGCGGATCAAGACGCCGAACCTGGACAGGCTTGCCGTGCGCGGAGCGGTGCTGACGAGCCATTATTGCGCGGCGCCTGTTTGCGCGCCAAGCCGAGCCTCCATACTGACGGGGCGCGTGCAAGGCGAATGCTCGTTGCGCGACAACTGCTTCGACCGTCCGTTTGCCGAGACGAAAACCCTTGGCACGGTGATGCGCGACGCGGGCTATGCGACATGGGCTGTCGGCAAATGGGGCATCGCCGGCGGAGGCGAGTCGGGCCAGCCCGTTTCGTCACATCCGCTCGACAGGGGCTTCGACTATTTCTACGGCTTCCTCGATCATATGGCGGGCCATACGTATTACCATTACGAGGGCAATGTCCGTGGCGCGTTCATGGGGATAACCGAGAACCGCACGAACGCGACAGACTCCGCGAAGGGCATTTATTCCACCGATCTTTTCGCCGCGAAAACGAAGCAGTTGATCACCGACCATATGGCGCGCTCGCCTGAAAAGCCGTTTTTCCTGTATCTCGCGGTAAACACCATTCACGGCTCGGGGTTTCTCGGCGACGATGTAGAGTGCAGAACATCTCTGCATGTGCCCGGCCGTCCCTATCCGGAGCAGGGCGTAACCTGGCCGCTCGAGCCTGAGCCGGCGAGCGCCCGCAATACATGGATCGATCCCGATTACGCCGATCTGCTGCCATCTTCGGCGCGCTATGCCACGGCCATCACGAGATTGGACGACGCGATCGGCGACATCGTCCGCCACCTCGAGAAAAACGGACTGGACCGCGACACGCTGATAATCTTCACCTCGGACAACGGCCCTGCGGACGAATACGGAGCCGATCCGCGATCCGATCCGCGGGCGTTCGGCTCTGCTGGACCTTTCGACGGAATGAAGCGCGATGTTTTCGAGGGCGGCATGCGCGTGCCCACTTTCGTCAGCTGGCCTGAAAAGATACCCGCCAATACCGTCGATGCCACGCCTTCGCAATCTCACGCCTGGATGGATTTTCTTGCGGCTGCGGCCGAAGGCCGCTATGAGCCGATGAAGTCGCTCGTATATACGCAGTACGAGTTTCCGTGGGACGGCAATTCGGCGGCGTTCAGGGAATTCAAAGCGAGGAAGGGCAATGTCCGCGGGTTGCAGCAGATGGTGCGTCAAGGCGATTATGTGGCGCTCAGGACGCGCATGCGCGAAGGCTCGCCCAAGGTGCGCCTGTACAATGTGGCGGAAGATCCATTTCAATCGCACGATCTTTCGGACGACAGCGACCAGCAGTCGCGTCTCGCCGAATTGACCGCCATACTTGATGAACGTTTCAGACAGTGACAAAACTCATGTAAACCAGGGAGGTCCGTTATGGAAAAGATAACAGTTGGTATTATCGGGTGCGGCTTCGTCGGTGGCGCGCTGAAGGTCTGGCTTGAAGAAAACAACAAAGACGTAAAAG
>ONWT01000083.1 GCA_900321575.1 uncultured Lentisphaerota bacterium
CTCTTCGGTTGTACCAGTTTTCAACAACTGGCCATTGTATACCATATACGCCCTGTCGACAACCGAAAGCGTCTCGCGAACATTATGGTCCGTTATGATTATGCCGAGCCCTTGCGAAGCCAGCTTGCGCACGATATCCTGTATCTCGTTGACGCTGAGCGGGTCCACCCCGGCGAAAGGCTCGTCAAGCATCAGTATTGACGGATTGCGCACCAGCGAGCGCGCGATTTCGAGCTTTCGCCGCTCGCCGCCTGATAGCGTATAGGCTGGTTGCTTGGCAACTTTCATCAAATCAAACGGCGCGAGAAGTTCTTCGGCGCGCTCCTTGCGCTGCTTTCTGGTCAAAGGAAGCGCTTCGAGAATCGCCATGACATTATCCCAAACGCTGAGTTTGCGGAACACGCTAGGCTCTTGAGCGAGATAGCCGAGCCCGTTTCTGGCGCGCATATATACCGGCATATGCGTCAGATCGGTGCCGCGAAACACGACTTTGCCACCGTCAGGCTTGACAAGGCCCACGATCATATAGAAAGTGGTCGTCTTGCCAGCGCCGTTCGGACCGAGCACGCCGACAATCTCGCCGCAATTGACCTCCATCGACATTCCGTTGACTACTGTGCGGTCGCCGTATATCTTGACGAGATTGGTGGCCTTGAGATCGGGCGCCTTGCGAACCTTTTCGTCGGCCATGGCTTTCATTGCGCCTAATACGGGATCTTCGTTCATAATCCGTTCGCTCCAATGGGTAGTTTCATTTCCTTTGCGTCCACAGTCACGGCGGAGTCGACAACCTCCACCTGCTCGCCGTCAATCCAGAAGGTTATGCGGTCGCCCTCGATTTTGTTGTTGCGCTTGGAGCCATCGGCGAGCTGCGCCTTGCGGCCGTCGCCATCGCCATACATGACGATTTTGGAATCGCCCCTCGTATACACCGCCCTATCGCACGCGCCCGACCTGTCACCGCTTTTTATGCGGACTCCGCCAAGCGCCACTACGCGGCGCAGTTCGTTCGTTCCGGAAAGGAACACAAAGGCCTGCGAGGCGTTGATCGCGTAGTCGACCTTGCCTTCGGCGCCTGTCAATTCGACGGCGCCATCGAACATAGCCACTCCGTTCTGGTTGTCGTAGTCGGCCCTCACCGAACGAAGTTCCTTGCCATCGGCTTTCAGAACCGTATTGGTGTAAATCGCTAGATATTCTTCATACGCGGAAAAATACACCTTGTCGCCGTCGAGCGACACATCGCCGCCGAACTCGGCATGCGCATGACCGTCAACCCAACCGCTCCTCGTTTCGCGATCCACAACACAATTGTCGGCATCGATTTTGGCTTCGAGCTCACCTCCGCGCTTCATCTGCCGTATCGTGACGCCTTCACCCCACACCATACCGGTATTGATGAATATCTGTGCGCGCTTCGCGGCCAGGCCAAGTTTTACCGACCCGTCGGGATAGGCTTCGACGGGTATTTCAATCGATTCGGCAGCCTCCGAAACGGATCGGCAGCATTTCGCGTAGGCCTTCGACAGCCGCGCCGCCTCATAGCCGAGCAACTTGCGCTGCCCGAGCCATTCGGCCGAGTCGAAAGCCTGCGCAGTAAACGCAGCCATCAGGCACAGTATCTCAATGGACAATCTCATGTATCTTGAGAAGAACCTTCCAGAGCTTTTCAACCTCGGAGAACTTTATCGCATTCGCAGCGTCGCTCTTCGCGACTTTGGGATTTAGATGGGTCTCCATGAAAACGCCGTCAACCCCCGTCGCGACAGCGGCACGAGCAATGGCCGGCGCCCAACGACCGTCGCCGCCGGACCCCGTACCCAACCCGCCAGGACGCTGCACGGAGTGGGTCGCATCCATAACAACCGGATAGCCGAGCTCGCGCATTATGAGCAGGCTGCGCATATCGGCGACGAGGTTTCGGTAGCCGAACGATGCGCCGCGCTCGCAGAGCACGATGCGCTTGTTGCCGGTCGACTCAATCTTGCGAATCACCTGAGACATGTCTTCAGGAGCCATGAACTGCCCCTTCTTGACATTGATCACGGCGCCAGTCTCGCCGGCCGCCACCACAAGATCGGTCTGGCGCGCAAGGAACGCGGGTATCTGAAGGACATCGCAGACCTCCGCCACGGGCTTGCACTGCCACGGCTCGTGGATATCGGTCAGAACGGGAACATCGAATTTCGAGCGTATCTCGGCAAGTATCTCAAGCCCCTTCTCCAACCCCGGCCCGCGGAAGGAATCGACAGAGGTACGGTTGGCTTTGTCGAAGCTCGCCTTGAAGATATAGGAGACATTCAGTTTGCGCGCAAGAGCGGTCAATCTCTTGGCGAGATCTAGTGCCATTTCGCGAGACTCTATCACACAAGGCCCCGCTATGAACGTAAGCCCTCCGCCGCCAAAGCGGACACCTTTGTCTACTTTAACAATTTTCATATCACGTATTATACCAAATCATTTTGCTTTTTGCCAACGCCTCGGTTCGATTTCTTCGCGAACGCAAACCTACTCGCCAGCGCTCTCGAAAAAAGACTTCCACCGTGGCTTGTAGTAATCGCGAAGAAGCTCTGCGTATTCGCGGTTGGCGTAGTCCGCCAAAGTAGTCGTGCCGTATCGCCGATCGGCCCAGGTAGTGACCATGCGGCGGAACGCCGCCGCGCCTCTTTCTCCGACCCTGCGGCGCGCTTGCGCCTCGTATGTCGAAAGACGATACTGCGGTAGCGTCATGAGAAGCTGCGCCTCGGTATCGATAGCTTGCAGAAAATTGCGCCTCGCCGACGCGTCGACCGAAAGCCTTGGCACGAGGGAACGCGCATAATCCGCCAGACACTGCCTCAGGACTTCAACATAATCGTCGTGCGCCTCGGGCACCTCTTTCAGCAGCAATGCGGCCTTGCGGACTTTTTGCGCATCATAATACAATCCGCCTTTGGGCCCCCAAGAACTCACATTGTCGGCCGTCCACGACGGGGCCGCGCACATGACATTCTCCACGGTCCCTTCCTGGCTGCGCGGACAGGCGTAAACCGTTTCTGCGAGAATCTTCCACGCCTGGACAAGTCTTTCGTCTCTTACGCCATAGCGCCGGGCGATCCAATTCTCGATCCAAGTCTCAAGTTCAGCATCGGTCATTTCGCTGCCGACAGGACGCATCATCATCTCTTCAAAGAGTGCGTAGCAGATCGGGTTTGTGAAAAAGCCTTCCGAAAGCGAGCCATAGCCGCGAAATGTTTTCGAGCCTATGCCCTTGGCCGCCCTGCCAAGACGCGAAAACGTCTTGAGGTTTCCGTATAGGCCATGGTTGCCGCCGAAATTCAAGACCTCGCACCAAACCCAAGGCAGTTCGCCGAAATCAAGACCGCACACGGAGTCGTCGGCGGCGAACGCGCTCATATCCTTTACGAGAGCCTCGATGAGCGTGAAACGGGGATCGAGCCCGGCTCTTACCGCAGGAATCGGATTCGACTGCCACGCCTGCACGACCCATGTAACGCCAGGGAACGCTTTCTGCTGCGCCGCCTGCACCGCACGAGTCGCAGCCGTAACATCAATACCTTCGATGATGCCGCCCTCATGAAACAGATCTCCTGCCAGATATTTCGGTTTGAAGCCATATACCGCCTCTAGGTTTCTGTACCACACCTTAGCGACCTCGGCGAACTCCTCCGAGGTGGGGGCCAGCATCGGCGGCCGCTCGTAGCAGCTCCACTTTCCTTGCGGAATCGCGGTTTTATGTCCAATAGGCATCATTCCGAAATATCCCTGCAGAATCGGCTCTATGCCCTTCTCGCGCATTTTCGCGCATATGAATCGGCCGCGCTCGCCATCTTCGTTTATGGTGGCCTGGTCAAGCGGACCGCCCTCACCCGCGAGGTTGTCCATGAGCCACCACGCCCTGGCGCACTCGTCCGGCATAAACGCCAAAATCTCTTCATCGCCGTATCCTAGATCCCGCAAGGTCATCTGCCAGACCTTGAATGTTCCGTCCGTTACGAGCGCGACATTGTATCCGGCAGAGTGCAGTCTGTCTATCTCTTTGACCCATTCGTCATCCGAATAGTACGCGAAAGTGTACGACAATGTGCAGTAGTTGTATGCAATGCGAACAGGCGCCACATCGCCGCAGCAGCCCAAGGCCGTCATTGCGGACAAAACGAATACGGGTTTAATCTTTTGGATGAGTGTCATGATATTGGTACCGTTGTCTCATGAATTTTATTGAACGCGAGAATATCTGATCGACATTGGCGGAAGACGACACGTCGAGAAAGTCGCGCACCTCCTCGCTCGACAGGAAGAATCTCGTCTTCAGAAGATGTATGTAGCACCGCTCGGGGTCTTCGTTCCAAAGTTCGCGAAAGCACCAAAGGGTCATCTGCCAAACTTCACGTCGGATGACTTCGTAATCCTCTTTCGGCACATCAAGGGTTTTGGCTTCGTCTTCTCCGCCAACAGGCACCGCGTCGATGCTTATTTCTCCATGTCGATACGGATCGGCCCCCAACACATATCCGCGAACATACGTTCTGAGCCAACCTTGAAAGCTGCCTCCGTCGTTGCGGTATAAGTCTATCTTGCCGCGGCCAAGCAGATCCTCGTAAAGCATCCCCATCAAATCATCGGCCGCGAGAGAATACCGCCGCATCAAATCGGCGCTCCGGACCGATACGGATTCTGGCTCGACGACTTTCTCCCAAACGAGGCGCCACGCTTCGTCATCGCCGGATTTGACACGTTCATACCATTCTTTGTCTGTCATGCGAACGTAAGCCCTCCTGGCATAGGCGACGGGACGTCATTCCTGTGAAGCCACAATGCCTTTTCGTGCTTGCCGCGGACAAAATCGGCAAACGATATGCTTGTTCTGCCGCCGGCGACCGCCAACCGGCGACCGGCAAACTCGAACACCGCCTCTGGCACCGGCGAGCCGTCGCCTTGGACAATCTCAATCGGCAGCTCGCTTTTTTCGTCCGCCCCGCCGGGAAAGACAAGCTTTGCGACCCAGCACGCCTTGGGATCGGCGGACGGTTGCGACATAAACGTAAAAGTTATTGTTTTGCCTTCGGGCACTTTCATGGTCGCTCGCGTTCGATTGGCGTCAGATCGTATAATGGCGAAGACTCTCGCCGTCGAAATATCCAAAACTGCGCCGGCTGCCGCCCTTCGGCAGAGAAACAGACCCCGGATTGAAAATCGTGATTCCGCACTCCAACCGTTTGTTCTCCGGAATGTGCGTATGGCCATGGGCCAGCACAGTCCCCATTCCGATCGGCGGCATTCGATACTCGTTCCAAAGGTGGCCGTGCGTCAAAAAGAATGTCTCCTTCCCGGACTCGAGAACGGCATAGTCCGCCATCATCGGGAACTTGAACATCATCTGATCCACTTCGGCGTCGCAATTGCCGCGAACGGCGACGATCGCGTCCTTGCGTGCGTTGAGCATATCGGCGACTTTCACTGGATCGTAAAAGTCAGGCACGCCATTGCGCGGACCGTGGTACAGCAAATCGCCAAGGAGCACAAGTCTGTCAAATCCCAAAGCGTCGGCCGCAGCAAGCGCGGATTGCAGGGCGGACGGCACACCGTGTATGTCGCTGAAGAAAGCTATTCTCATACGCGCATTATATCAAATTTCACGGCGGCGAGACAATGCGAGGCCAGTTTTGCTATAATGTCACCGTCTATGGACTCTGTATTCAAACTGAAATCTAACTTCAAGCCGACTGGCGACCAGCCCGATGCGATAAACGCATTGTACAACGGACTAAAACGCGGAGACAAGCGTCTTATACTCCAGGGCGTCACAGGCAGCGGCAAAACATTCACGCTGGCGAATCTGATCCAGAAATGGGGCCGTCCGACTCTCATACTGTCGCACAACAAGACACTCGCCGCGCAGCTTTTCGCCGAACTCAAAGAGTTCTTTCCCGAAAATGCGGTAGAATACTTCATCTCGTACTACGACTATTATCAGCCTGAGGCCTACATACCGCAGACAGATACATATATCGAAAAGGACGCTTCGATAAACGATGAGATCGAGCGCTACAGACTGGCGGCGACGAATGCACTCATTGCGAGAAAAGACGTGATCGTCGTAGCTTCAGTGTCGTGCATTTACGGCTTGGGCGAATCGGAAGAATACAGAAACCTGGCGGTGGGGTTCAAGCGCGGCGAAACCATTTCGCGCTCTGCGCTCATAGCCAAGCTCGTCGAAGCCCAGTATGCGCGAAACGACTACGACTTCGCGCCGGGCACTTTCAGGGTTCGGGGAGATATTCTGGACATATTCCCCGCATACGAGACAGAAGCGATGCGCGTCGAATTCTTCGGCGATGAAATTGACGCGATAAACACGCTGGATCCTCTTACGGGAAAGCGCGGCGTGGCGATACCCAGTGCTGTAATCACCCCCGCAAAGCAATTTGTGATGGGCAAGGAAAAACTTGAGACCGCTTTCAAGCGCATAGAGGACGAATTGGCGGAACGGCTTGAATTCTTCGAATCCAAAGGAAAACTCCTTGAGGCGCAGCGCCTTAGAGAACGTACCGAATACGATATCGAGATGATGCGCGAACTCGGTTACTGCAACGGCATAGAGAACTATTCCCGTCCGCTGACAGGTCGCGCCCCCGGCTCGGCGCCGGAATGCCTGATAGACTATTTCCCCGACGATTTTCTCACCATAATAGACGAGAGCCATGTATCCGTTCCTCAAATACGGGCCATGTACAATGGCGATCAGGCCAGAAAATCAAAGCTCGTGGATTACGGCTTCAGGTTGCCGAGCGCAAAAGACAACCGACCCTTGAAATTCGAAGAGTTCAACTCAAAGGTGCGGCAGATCGTCTATTGCTCGGCGACGCCGGGCGAGTTCGAATATTCCGAGGCGTCTACAGTGGCGGAACAAATTATACGCCCCACGGGTCTCCTCGATCCGCAAATAGAGTTGCGTCCTCTGCGCAATCAGATAGACGACTTGATCGGCGAAATCGCCAAGGTCGCCAAGGCAAAGGACAGGACTTTCGTCACAACGCTGACAAAGCGATCGGCCGAAGATCTGACGCACTACTTGCACGAAGCCGGCATACGCGTCGAATACCTGCATTCAGACATAGACGCCATCGAGCGCGTCGCCATTCTGCAGAGACTGCGCAAAGGCGAGTTCGACGTCCTTGTAGGCATAAATCTGCTCAGGGAGGGTCTCGATATCCCCGAAGTGGCTCTCGTCGCCATTCTTGACGCCGACAAAGAAGGCTTTTTGCGCTCGACCACGTCGCTGGTGCAAACGGCGGGCAGGACAGCGCGACACATCAACGGACGCGTCATACTCTACTGCGACCACAAGACGGATGCCATACGCGATCTTCTGCGAATTACCAAGGTTCATCGCGAGAAGCAAATCGCCTACAACGAAGCCAACAACATCACGCCCCGTCCCGTAAAGCGCAAGGTAAACGAGTCGGCATACATATTCAAGGCGAACAAGTCGTCTACTGGCGCAATAATGCAACCGGCCTCCGTTTCCGCGTCACAACTGCTTGAAGAGCTTACGCGTGACATGCTTGTCGCCGCAGGCAACCTCGAATTTGAACGTGCGGCGTATTTGCGCGACCAAATTAGGCAGTTGAAGAAACAAGGCAAACTATGATATAATACTCACCTGTCTTATCTGGGGTTGTAGCTCAACTGGACAGAGCGACGGTTTCCTAAACCGTAGGTTCCGGGTTCGATTCCCGGCAGCCCCACCAGAATCAAGGTACAGGTACTTCAGCCAAAATGCCGTCGATGATTTGGTCTGAGGTCATATTTTCCGCTTCTGCCTCGTAAGTGAGAAGAATACGGTGGCGAAGCACGTCATGCACAACTTCTTTCACATCTTGCGGTGTAGCATACGCACGGCCATGCAAGAGAGCGTTGCCGCGGGACGCCAAATTCAAAGCCAGGGTCGCGCGCGGGCTGGCGCCGTTCTGTATGTGGGCGTTCTTTTCGCGAGTCTTGAAAACGATATCGAGAATGTAATCGCCAACCTTCTCGTCGCAATAGACCTCTTTCAGCGTCGCCCTGAGATTCTCTACGTCCGCAGCTGTGCAGATCGTTTCCGCGACAGGGGTTGTCGCCTTTTCAGCGAACCGCTGCATTATGCGCCGCTCGTCCGACTTTGAGGGAGTCTCCACAAGACATTTGAACATGAAGCGATCAACCTGCGCTTCTGGCAAGGGATATGTGCCTTCCTGCTCGATCGGATTTTGCGTCGCCAAAACAAGAAACGGCGAAGGCAGGACATATGTCTCGTCGCCAATCGTGACTTGACGCTCCTGCATAGCTTCAAGCAGCGCCGACTGCACCTTGGCGGGGGCGCGGTTTATTTCGTCCGCCAGCAAAAGGTTCGTGAACACAGGCCCCTTCTTGGGCGTAAACTCCCCTGTCTTCGGCGAATAAACGAGAGTGCCGACTACGTCGGCCGGCAAAAGATCGGGCGTAAACGAGATTCGCTTGAATTCCAGACCAAGCGCCTTCGCGAGCGTATTGACCGACAGTGTCTTGGCCAATCCAGGCACGCCTTCGAGCAAAATATGCCCGCCTGTCGCCAACGCAAGAATCAATCTGTCGACAAGCTTTTCCTGTCCGACGATGACCTTTGCCACCTCGGAACGTATCCTCTCGACCAGCTCCCCCTGCTTGGTCACTCTGTTTGCCGCATCGCTGAGATTCATATTGTTTATCCTTTCATTATCTGCTGTCGCACAATGTCTTTGACCTCATGCCACCTTGCCAATTTGAGTCGTTTGAGAACAAATGAAATTCTGAGCCGTTCCATGTCCGCCTGAGCATCGCCGGCTATCGGCAGCTGCCCTCTGCATCTTACAAAGAAATCAACCCACAAATTGCGCACAAACTCCTGCATTATGTCAGTAGCGGTGCGCCCGTCTGCGTTCATCCTGCCTATCGACACCAGTATTGCGTCGAACCAGCCGCGCTCACTCGCAGGCAACGACTGCGCGAATGCAGACATCGCGTCGCTACCGTCCACGACATCCGTCCGCCAAGTCTCGATGAATCGCCAGGTGAAGTCGTGGGATATGGCTTTCTTCGGAAGAAACTCTCCAACCATCGCATCAAGCGTCTTGTCATGCTCGTTCGACAGCAGAAACTCCATCAGCGCCATTTCCAGCTTCGGAGGCGGCGCGGATTCTCCGGCATCATCCCCGGGCAGAAATGTATCGTCCGCAAAAGCCCTCTCCGGCGCGTCGGACTGGTCTTCGTCAGTATTCGCGTCTTCATGATGCACGGCAGGCGCAGGCGACTGCTTGATCTTGCCGAGTTCTTCCGCAAGTGCGGCGTATGGCAGCCCAAGCAGCCGCGAAGCTTCGGAAAGCATGCTGGACCGCAAAATGGCGCTCGGGCAGGAATTTACCGTGGCCAGAACCGCTTTCGAAATTCTGGCGACTGCATCAATGGACTTCGCATTGTGTTCTTTGGCCTGCTCGACTCTGCACTGAAACGCTATTGCGGATTCGGCATTCTCCATTAGTTTACGGAATGCGTCCGCGCCCTTCTTGCGCAGAAACGAATCCGGATCGTCTCCGTCCGGCAAAGATACGACGCGAACGGGTATCTCCGCCCCAAGAAGCATCGCGGCCGTACGTATCGTGGCTTTGTGTCCCGCGGCATCATCGTCGAAGACAAGCAGCGCCGCATCGGCCACGCGCTTCAGCATTTTGGCGTGCTCATCCGTAAACGAAGTGCCCTGCGATGCGACCGCTACCGGGAAACCGCAGATGTGAAGCCGTATCGTATCTATCTGCCCTTCGCAGATTATGGCCTCGCGGTGCGGCGCCTTCGCTATGTTCGCAGCTGCGCGGTCGAACCCGAAAAGGACGTTGGACTTCTTGAAAATGATCGTTTCGGGCGAGTTGACGTACTTTCCGGAATTCTTCTTCTCTACGAGCTGCCGGGCGGAGAACGCGACCACTCTGCCTTGCTTGTCGTTTATCGAGAACACGAGCCTGCCGCCGAAACGATGATAGCCCGAATCTCCAGGCCGCGATGGGCCTTTTATGACGCCTGCAGCCTCGAGTTCGTCGACGGTGTAGCCGTATTTCTCGGCCCATTTCAGGATAGGCGCTACGCCATTCGGCGCGTATCCTATGAGAAATTCATTCTGCACCGCCTCGCCGAGGTCGCGCTTCGCCAGATAGTCGCGGGCAATCTGGGCCTCCCGCATCTTTGCGAGGCATCTGTGGTAGAATTGCGCCAGCTCCGCCATGAGCGCGAGCAGTCGCTTGCGGCGGAAGGCCTCGGGATCGCTTTTCTCCTCGATCTTTACGCCACACTGCTCCGCAAGTTTCTTGACGGCGCCGACGAAGTCCAGGCCTTCGTATTTCATCACGAACTTTATCGCGTCGCCCGATTCTCCGCAGCCGAAACAGTGATAAAATCCCTTGTTTGTATTGATGTTGAAGCTTGGCGTCTTCTCGTTGTGAAACGGACAGCACGCCTTGATGCTCGAGCCTGCATGCTTGACGGCGATGCCATACGAAGATATGAGTTCCGCAAGATCTATGCGAGACTTGATATCTTCTAGCACGCTGTCCGTGATGCCGGCCATATCAGAAAATCAATCTATCGCCCGCAGTATCACACCTTTGAGGTAGTGCCCTTCGGGAAACGATATCGACACCGGATGATCCGCCCCTTGCCGCGTGTTCGCTATTATCTGGAAATCCCGCTTGGCGTCGTGCGAAGCCTCCGCCAGAATTTTCGAGAACAGTTCGGGTGTGATCGCGCCCGAACAGGAAAATGTCGCCAACACCCCGTTGGGCTTGAGCATCTTCATCGCGAGCAGATTTATGTCCTTGTATCCCCGCGCCGCCTTAGCGACTTGCGAGCGCGACTCGGCGAACTTTGGCGGATCGAGCACGATCATGTCGAACTTGCGCCCTTCATCGCGGCATTTTCTGAGATATTTGAACACATCCTCTTCGACATATTCCATTGCGGTTCCGCAAAGATGCACGAGCGACTCGTTCTTCTTGGCCAACTCCAGGGCATCGTGCGAAACGTCTACCTGTGTTACCGACACGGCGCCGCTCTGCCTTGCGAAAACCCCGAATCCGCCAGTATAGGCGAAGCAGTTCAGAACGTCGGCCCCATTTGCCAGAGACCCTACGGCCAGACGCGCATCGCGCTGATCGAGATAGAATCCCGTCTTGTGTCC
>ONWT01000070.1 GCA_900321575.1 uncultured Lentisphaerota bacterium
CTGACCGTCGTTCGCGCGCTGCAGCGCGTGGGAGAAGCTCTTCTCCTCCGTCAAATCGAGCCCCCAGACCTTGGCGCCGCGAGGACGGCGCAGGTCGAAGTCGGCCAACAGCGTCTTCTTGCCGGTCTGCGCATACGAAATCGCGATGGATGTCGACGTAATCGTCTTGCCTTCTCCAGGCTGAGTCGAAATAACCAGTATGCAGCGCGAAAGCGACTCGTAGCGAGGCGACTCCAGCAGATTGCGGAGACCCGCGACGGCCTCGGAGAACTGCGAATATTTGTCCTCGACGAGGAACATCGCCACCTGTTCGCGCTTTTTGCGCCTCACGTGCGGCAGAACCGCAAGAACCTTGAGGGCAAGGCGGCCTTCGATATCCGAAAGGTTGACGACCGTATCCTCCAAATTGTCCAGCACAAGAACGAACAAGAGGCCAAGGGCGATCGAAAGCACCACGCCCGCGCCGAATATCATCGCCGGATTCGGCAGCACGGGCTTGGAAGGCACGTTTGCGGGACGGCCGACAGTTATGATTTCATTGATCGATTCCGCATCGAGACGCGCCTTGTTCTCGTCCAGTATAAGCCCTTCGAGAACGCGATTCGCCACATCGAACTCGGCGTCGAGCTGTCCGAGGCCGGACTCCGCAAGTATGATACGCTGTTCGATGCTGGCCAGATCGTTGCGCAAATCCTCCTGCTTCGTTTTGAGGTTCGCCAACTGGTTTCGGGTAACCTGCAGCATCGAGCGGCCGGTCAGAAGCGCGCGCTGGGCGGCGTCCAGAAAGCGCTGACGGGCGATTTCGAGAGACTTCTTCTTGCCGATGACTTCGGGGTGATTCTCGGTGTACGAAACGAGTATGCTCTGATACTCGCCGGACGCGTCCTGAAACGCGCGGTATTCAGTGGCGATTTCCTGCGCGCGCGGCACGCCCGTCGAAAGATTACCGTAGCTCTCTGGATCTTTCTGGACGGCGGCGAGCATTTTCTCCCACTCTATCAGCTGGGTCTCTTCGGTCTCCAGCGCAAGAATATCGGTAGTTGTCTTCTGGAGACCCTGCTGAATTGTATCCCTGTTCGAGCGAAGGTTGTCCACCTTGTTTGCGGTGCGAAAATCAAGGCGCTGCTTGGCGATCTTGTCGACTTCGCGGCGCTTTTTCTCCACATTGCCGTGAATGTTGGCCACGGCCTTGTCGCAACGCACCTTGTTCTCTTCGTCGGTGAAAGCCTCGATCGCCTCGGCGTAGGCGTTAGCCAGAGCCGCCGCGAGTGCAGGCGATTTGGACCGCACGGTTATCGTTATTATGCGGGAATTGCGCTGAAGCTCGAGTTTGGAGCCGCCAAGCGTCGAAATAATCTCTTCGTCCGAGACTGTGGACGCGGGGTGGTTCGCGCGATACTGCTGGACGATCTTCGTGACGATCTTGTCGCTGCGCCACGCGGAAATTCTGGTGTTGAAGACTTCGGCGTAGTTGTTGCCGAAATCGGGCATCGCCTCCGCAAGCGCACCGCGCCCGGCCGCGCCCGCAGAAGAGCGGCGCATATCCATCGTAAATTCGCTGGTGGCTTCGTATATCGTGGGCGAAATGCGGTAGACCGCAAACGAAAACACGAGGCCGACGAGCAGAAATACGAAAACCGAAAGCCAGCGCTGCGAAATGACGCGAAGCATGCGGCTTATTGTAATCGTGCCGATGACCGTGCCGTCATCGCCGCCGCCGCCGCCATATCGCGGGGCTCCGTAGGTGCCGTATGCGCCGGCGCCATAATATGCAGGGCCTCTGCCGGAATACGCGGGGCTCTTGCCGCCGCCGTAATACATCGGCGATGAACCGTATGACGAACCCGACGAACCGTAATACATCGGCTTATTGTCTGCCATTACCGTACCTCCTCAATATCTTCAGAATTTACCTTGATCCGCACCGGAATTGCCGCAGTCGCGAGTGCGAACGCGGCGCTTGCGGACAAAAGCACGTCCGCGCGCAAAAACGAGCAATCGACAAACGCCAAAGCGACGAGCGCCAGGAGAACGGCGCATCCGGCGAAATGAATGCCGCGAAGCGAGCGCCTCTCGCGCAGGAAAAACGCCTTGCGCACAAATGTCCATATAAGCACGCCGAGAGCGCAAGCCACGAAAAGCGCGCCGACGACACCGCGCTCGACAAGCAGCTGCCACCATCCGTTTACAGACGCTGTCTGGAACGGCGTCGCCACCGCCCAATCGGTCTGGGAAGCCACAGATCGCATATCCAACGGAAACGACCCCAACCCGCTGCCGAGCCACGGACCGCCTTTCCATACTTTCAGCGATATCCCGGAAAGCACATCACGCAGCTCGAAGAGTCCCTTGGGAAAGAATTGCAGCGACAACACCTGATCGCGCCTTGCGGCCAGAGCAGAACCGTCATCGCACATAACGAGGGGCAATGCCACAAAAGCGGCGAGAATCAACAAGGCTATGACATATTTGAGGCTGCGGCTGCCGGCGATTTTTCTGCCCATCGCGGCAAAGTAGACAATTGCAACCGCCAAACCTGCGAAAAGAAACACGCAAACCGTGAACTGCGGTGCGAAAAGTATGAGCGCGGACGCTATGGCGCCGCTCGAAAAAACGGACGCAAGCGCAGCGGCGATACCAGCCTTTTCGTCAATGGCAGAGAACACCGTGGCGACACCCACCACGAAGCAGACTCCATAGGCTGTGCCGGCAAACGACGGGTTTGCGTAGTCGCAATTCTGCATTGCGAGAGCGGCCTCGGCGCCGTTCGATAGCATCAGACACGCCACAATGGACGAAAGCCCTGCGAGAACCGTAAGCGCAAAAGCGAAAGCAAGCGTCGCCTTGCGGTCAAGCGAATGGCGCAACCCCTGAAGAAGCACCAAAAGGGCCACGCAACAGGCAAACGGCAGAAAACCGGCCCCGTCAACACAACCCGGCAAAATCTCCACATCGGGCCGATGAAGCGACCATTTCGCAAATTCGGCATCATACTTGAAGCCAACACCGCCATTTAGCGCACGTATCCCTGCATAGACGACGATTGCGAGCGACACCCAGAACAAGGGGTCTTTCAGAACCTCTCCCGTAAAGCGCTCCCTAGCATTGTGAAGATACTCGCCCTTGCGCCTGGACGGCGACATTACCACCCAAGCCGCACAAAGCAAAGAGAGCCAAAGCAGAACTTTGGCAACAACCTCTTCTCCGCACAGGGGAAATAGGAAGAGCGGCGCAACCGTCAATAAAGCAAGGTGCGCCGCTGTCGCGTATTTTGATACAAAACCGGTCACGTCAGTAGGTAAGACGCATACCGACCGTCCAACGCCAACGGTCGTAATCGTAAGACGGCCTGTAGGAGTTGCTGCCAATCCAGTCCATCTGGTATTCCAGATTGGTGAACGCCGACACGAAGCGGTTGATCGTGTAGTTCAGACCGACGCGGCCGGTCAGGATGTCTTCATCATAGTCACTGGCGTAGTAGTGGGTATACTCACGCTTCTCGTGGCGGTAGTTGATGTCAAGCGTGGCGTTCAGCTTGCCGCGAACCATCGCGTGGCCGAGACCCCAGCTGATGGCATCGACGCGGGTCACCGAACCGTAGGACTGTTCCGACGGCTTGTAGTAGTCGGTGACGAGCAACATCATCGTCCAACGATCGGTCATCTGCCAGCTGGACGAAACCGTGTAGGCAAAGCCGTTGGACTTCTTGGCGCCGCCGGCATACTCGAAGCGCGACCAACCAGCCGTCAAACGGTAGCTGATGCGCTCGGTCGCGTGGGTACCTACACCTGCCTGAACGGTCCAGCCCTTGGAGCGGGAAGAGTAGCGGTTCCTGTCATGGGTCGGGCCAGATTCGCCGCCGCGATAGGTGTGGTTGTCTTGCGAATACTCCTGATAGTTGGCGGAAACGATCAAGTCGGACCACTTCGAAGCGGCATAGCCCAACTGGCCACCGGCCGTCCAACGGCTCCAACCGTACATAGGAGCATACTTGCTGTGCTTGTTGTCGTAGTCGAGGTAGTAGTAGGTACCGTCGACATCGGCATGCCAGCGCTCGGTGATGCGGCGCTGCAAGCTGCCGGCGAACTGGAACTGCTGACGGTCACGGCCAACGCCGCGGCCGCCATCGTTCGAAAGGTCGTCATCCTGCGATATCTTCTGGTAGCTCTCACGCAAGGTCAGCGACCAGCCTCTCTCGTTCGGAGCCGAATTGGCCCAGTTGTAGGCGAGGTTCTGACCGTAGCTGTGCTGGTTGAGATTGTTGGAGTTCTTCGCATAGGCGTGGTACTGATAGAACGCACCACCCAGCAAGCTCCAGTTCTCGCCCTTGTAATCGGCCGTAACGCCGGGGCTGACAACCCACGAGGAGCCGCTGTTGGCGTTCTTCGTGGAGTTCACGTTCGAGTCGTATGTGTAGGAAAGCGACACATACGGACGAACCGTCATCCTCTGACCGACCTTGAAGCCGGTGGGACGATCCATAATCTCGGCCTGCGCAACGAGCGTTGAAGCAAGCGCTACTGCAAACATTATCTTCTTCATAGACATAAACCTCATTTACCGATCTTACTTGCCCCATCTGTAGGTGTTGGGGTTCCAATCAACTTCCGGATCGGGCTGCTTGTTGAGCGTTTCGCTGCTGTCGGCGCCCATATACGTATCGTTGCCATCGGTTCTCAGCACGACATTCTCGCCGAAGCCGCCGAAGACCTGGTCGAGAATAGGCGTTTGGAGCGTCGCGTCGCGAATCAGGTTGTTGGGCACGTCCATGCGCAGCGCGTCAAGAATCTGCGGACCCGCCAGGCGCATCGCGACAGCCGTGTTGGGCTCTACTACATTCTCCGACGAATAGGCGTACAAGTCGCTGTAGTTGCCGCTGTCGCTCTTGGCGGACTGGGCGGCGACCTCGCGGATATCTTCGGGGAGCGTCGCGGCAAGCGTATCGGCCAAATCAGCAGGCGACCCGTTGGAAGCCTTCACCATCATCACCACGCCGAAGGAACTGCGGACCGCGCCGTCATCGGTGGCGCTGGCGGCCTCGGAGATTTTCTTCACGACAGCCTCGGCGATCGCGGCGAACTGCTCGTCGGTGTAAGGACGGGAAGGATCGGCGTCGCGGTTGAACAGGTCTTGCGCAAAGCTCTCGCTCAGAAGGGCGAGCGACTCCATCGGGGCGGAGGCGTAGATCGCGGCCAGCACGTTTACGACATTGCCGGTCGCGCCCTTCAAAAGCGCCTTGTTCGCGTTGATCGCTACAGCCGCCTTCTCCTCGTTCGAGCCGGGCATGCTGTCGATCGCGGCATTGACCGCGCGAACGAACTCGGCCTGATCGGCAGGCGACAGGCTCTTCATCGTCGCCGTGAGCTCGGCGGGCGAATTGAGCGCCTCTCCGATACTCGCACGCGCATCGGCAAGCGACATGCCCTTGGCCTCGCCGGCCTCCTGGGCAAACGCAAACGCCGCCGTGGCTATGGCGACCATTGCAACAACTGACTTCATAATCCTTCTCATTGCTTTTGTTACCTCCTCCAAATAATCAGTACCATGTTTCGGGCACGTATATGACGTCTCCCGCCTTCAGTATCATATCCTTGTCGAACCGGCCGTCTTCGCCGATTTCGTGCAGGTTGACTCTCGTGCGGGTCTGGTTGCCGTCCTTGTCGCAACGCGTCACGATGATTCGCGACTTGTTGGCGAAGGGCTTGACGCCGCCCGCGACCTGAAGAACCTTTGTCACCGTCATATCCATCGTGGCCGGCATGTTCACCGGCCCGGGATTGCCCACCTCGCCGAGAACCGTGACCGTGCCCCACGGGCTCACGCCGCTGCGCTCGTCGTAGCGGCCGAACGTAACGGTAACCTGCGGCTGGCGGATATATACGGAATATTCCTTAACAAGCTTCTGCTTGAGCGCCTCGAGCCCAAGCCCGTCGCAGGCCACAGGCTCCTGCAACAGATACGGCAGCGTGATCTCGCCGTTCTGGTCGACGAGAACGCCCATCTCCTTCGGCGCCGTCGTCGCGGAACCGACCTGTATCTCAAGCGCCATACCAGGCCCGATTCGCGGACCATCCCAATATTTCGCGACAGCAGCCGCGTCTATCGGATCGTCTTCCGGCCCAAAAAACTTCTCCACAGTGCGGCACCCGCCTGCGAAAGCGCACAGCAACGAGGCCATTACAGCGCCCGCTGCGAATCTAGTATACAGTCCTTCCATATTTTTGGCGTATATTTTACCTAAAATTACCCTCTCTTGTCAATAGGGGTTGTTTCGTTCGCTATTTTCTGCAATTCAACAATGGCGGTATACGGGTCTTTTGAGCCGCATACTGCGCGCACAACGGCCCAATTCCGCGCCCCCGCACGTATGATTTCGGGCAGATTGCCGCCGTCGATTCCGCCGATCGCAACTGCGGGATACGGCACGCGCGCTATCATCTTCGCCGCCTGTTCGACCCCGAGCGTGGGGTCGGGTATCTTCTTCGTGGGCGTCGCATGCACCGGCCCTACTCCTATGTAGTCGGGCTTCGCCGCTATCGACGCCTCGGCTTGCGCCAGGTTGTGCGTAGAAAGCCCCACTATGCGAAGCGACGGATATTGCCGCCTGACTTCCGCCACCGGCATATCCCCCTGGCCGACATGCACGCCGTCGGCCCCGGCCTCGGCCGCTATCGACGGATCGTCGTTCACGATGAATATCGTGTCAGTGCCGGCCGTGATTCGGCGCAAGGCACGCGCCGTGGCGACAATCTCGTCGCGCGGCGCGTCCTTCATCCTCAACTGCACGATTCTGACGCCGGCCTTGACCGCCGCCTCGCAGCAGCGCTCGTAGCCGACGACAGGATTCGTCATCACGAGATATAGACCGAAGTCCTCCATCATGCACCCAGATCGCGACGGACTATTTCAGCTATTTTGCGGCCGCTCTTGAGCATTCCGCCGAAAATCGGGCCCATACGGAAGCCGCCCTGCACGTTGTTAGCCGCCATTCCCGAGGCATACAGCCCCGGATAGAGGCGCTTCGTGTTGTCCACGGTCGTGCGC
>ONWT01000071.1 GCA_900321575.1 uncultured Lentisphaerota bacterium
TCCTCCTGCTCGTCGCCGCCGAGCACCTTGGCACCGCCAAAACGGTCTACGCGGACGCAAAGACCCTTTTCGGGCGAAGAACCGTCGGGATATATCCAGACCTTGTGCGGCTCGGTGCGTCCATTGACCTCCCAGACGATCGAGACCTCGCCTTGGTCTTCGGCATCGGCGACGGCTTGAGGCGCGGAAACATCTTCCCCGACTTCGGCATTCTCGGCCGCCTTGCGCTTGGCCTCGTTGAACTTGCCGATGAGATAATCGACATTGGAGAAGACCGAAATCTTGGGGCGAGATCTGGCGGAATCCTGCTGGACATCAAGCTCGTCTCCGTCTTTCAGAACCTTGATGCGGATTCCGCGCACGACTTCTGTCGAAATCGGCGCGAAAAGGACATCCTCCACGGTCAGTCCCCCCGAAGCGTCGCCGGAATCGTCGCCAGCGTCGGAGAGAGAAACGGCATCGCCCTCGAGCGTGGTTGCGCGCTGGACGGTATCGGCGCCGATTATCCTGGCGGCGTTTATCTCGACTTTGGCGCAGACTTCATCGTCGATACGGACGGTCGAATACGTTATGACACTCGGCTGCTGTGTGACGAGAGCCGTGGAACGGGCGTGGCGAATCACTGCGAAAATGTCGCGAGCGGCGCCCCTTATGCGGGCGGCGCGCTGGCCTGCGCCGACATTCACCACGCTTGACGCCACCATTATGCCGATTATGGCGACAATTACGAGCAGCTCTATTAAGGTGAACGCCTTGCGCATGCGCGCCGGAAATCAATTGCCGCTGGACTTCTTGGTGGTATCGCTGCGGATGTCGTCATCGTTGCCGAATTCCATATCCGGGCCGGCGGAGATGATCACATAGCGCTTGTTCTTCTTCTCAAGCTTGTATTCCGTGCCCCACGGATCTTCAAGCGCGCCTTCGCCGCCATCGAGAATCGGCTCGCTGTCGCCCGTTTCCCTGACAAGGTCGCGCAAATCGCTCGGGTATTTCTTGTTGGCCAGATAATACTGCGTGACGGCGTTGGACATTACGCCCACGGCCTCTTTCGCGGCGGTCTGCTTCGCCTTCTCGATACCAGCTATGACATTCGTCACGGCTACAGCGCCAAGTATGCCGATTATGGCAACCGCCACGAGAATCTCGATAAGCGTGAAACCCGCGCGCATAGCCAATGTTGCCTTTTTCTCTGCATCAATCATTTCATTGCTCCTTAAGTATTGTGTATATTATATCAAAAGTCCCCGAGACGCGTCATCCACGATATGGCATGGTCGCGAATGTCGCGTTCACGCCCCAGCGGCGGAGATACGATCGTATGGTGCGTGGAGTGTCGGCGTCGATCACGGGGTCCACATCCGGCGACCAGTCGTAGACTACGGCAATGGTTTCCACGCCCCTGTTCTTCGCGGCCTCTATGCTCATGAGCGTATGGTTTATCGAACCCAATCTGCCGTTCGTCACAAGAACAAGCGGCCAACCCGTCTCGGCGAGATAGTCTATCGTCAACTTCGACGGAGTAAGCGGAACGAAAAGTCCGCCGGCCGACTCGACCAACACGAGATCGCGCCGTCTGGCGCACTCTTCGACGCTTCTTGTTATGCGGCCAAGGTTTACGCGTCTGCCCTCCAGACGCGCGGCAAGAAGTCCGGACCCGGGAAAGGCGAATATCTGCGGCGCCGTCAGACCCTCGCGGTCTTCGGGCAGTTCGCCGACGCCCATGATGCGGCGGTGAAGCTCGATATCCTCGGAACGGCCTACATTGCCGGTCTGCACCATCTTGACCGTCGTGACATCGCGACCTTCGGCCATGGCCAAGCGGGCCAGCTCGCCCGTGACAACCGTCTTGCCGATGCCAGTGTCTATGCCGGAGACGAACACGACGCGCCGGCCTTTCAGAAATTCGGCATTCATACTTGCGAATCAACCTTTCTCGGCATGACAAAACCCGACAGCAAGGCGAGCAGAAGCGGAACGATCGCCATATCCACGACAACTGTGCGCACGACTTCGCGCCGCTCCACGCAAACGTCATCGGAAAGCCGCGCTAGGGGTTCGAGCGAGCTTATGGGGTGGGTGGCTTCCGCGGCCGCCCTCGTTATGAAAAGGCCTATCGAGTCCAATCTGTCCGTCTCCAATTCATCGGGATACTGCTCGATCACGCTCGGGCTCATCTCACTCACGGCAAGCGCGACTATGGCCGTGAAAAGCGCCACGGGCCGTCCAAGGCCGGCGCCGAGAAAGACGCCGAAAGCGATGAGAAGAGTCAGTATGGCGACAAGTTCGACATAGGCGCGGAGAAGATTCCGTCCGAATTCGTCGGCAGGCACGAGAAGATTCACGTCGCGCCGCGGGCGCAGCATGAGAGAAGACGAGCCTTCGTTTCTGAACACCAGCTCTGCGGCGGACTTGGCCTCGCCGGACATATCGCCGCATTTCACCTGTTTCAGCGGAATATCCACTACAGCCTGCGTTATGTTGGTTATGGCGGCGGACCAGACGGAATCGCCGCAGACAAGCCGCAGAGACCCTCGCACATTGTCGCGCACGTCGTAGGCGTTCGTAAAGCGCAGCCTGACGGAAAGCCCTTCGCCCGGCAGCGAACCGTCGCTAAGTTTGAACGACCAGCTGATGACGGCGTTTGTGGACACCGTATCGTACCTGTCGAACGAGCGCTGTGCCAACAGCCGCAACACGACGGGCTTCTTGGCCTTTCTGACAGCCTCGGGCGTGGATGGATCGCTCATGAACACATCGTACATCATCGCGGCCTCTTCACGCGGGGAAGGCATCGCGGGCGGCAATACGTGCCTACACGGACGCGACAAATCGGCACGGGCCGCTTCGAACGCCGCGGCAACCGCAAGAACCGCCGCGCCGACAGCCGCCAACGCGGACATTCTCGCAAGCGCAACCGCGGCATACCGCACGGGGCGCACTAGCGTCATCTGCAATCTGCCAGAGGAGCGTTCCGCGGCTATGGCGCCCGTCGCCGAAGCCAGCAGCGTTACAGAAAGCAGCGCCGCAACTCCGCCAAGGGAATAGTGTATGGCCAGCGTTCTCGCGCCATCCGGGGTACCGTCGCCGGTAAACAGAAACGGCGCGACGATCATCCACGCGACGGAGACGAGCGTCAGCATCAAGAGCGACTTCGACCGGACGGCCGACTTCAGCTCAAGAGAGAAAATCCGCCAAAACGAATTCATCCGCATTCCCCACTTTGGCGAGAAAGAACTCCTCAAGCGATTCGCCGAGAGAGGCTACATCGCCCTCGGCGACCGCCTTGCCGTGATTGAGAATCATGACCCGGTCGCAAACATCTTCGGCGTCGGCCAAGAGGTGCGACGTCATGAGGATGGTCATCCCGTTCTTCGCGAGAGCTTTCACCAAAGTCTTCACTTCTTTTGTGGAAACCGGATCCAGCCCTGACGTAGGCTCGTCAAGAATCAGCAATTCGGGCCTCCCGACGAGAGCCGACGCGAGAGCCACACGGCGGGCCATTCCCTTGGAGAAACCGCCGACAGACCTGTCGGCCACTTCCTCAAGCTTCACCATCGCAAGCAATTGACCGGTTCTCTTGCGAGACTCCTTTCGGTCGAGACCGCAAAGTCCCGCATAATACATAAGCGTTTCCCTGGCGGTCAGAAAAGGATGCAAATAGCTCAACTCCGGCAGATATCCGAGGCGTGCTCGTGCAGCGAGGGATTTCGGCGAGACGCCGAACATCTCGACTTTACCCTCGGTAGGATCTATCAGGCCCAATATCATTTTTATCGTGGTCGATTTACCGCTACCGTTGGGGCCGAGAAGCCCGAACACTTCGCCACGCCTCACCGCGAGATCAAGGCCTTGGACGGCATTTACCGTAGGCCTCAGCCAGAAATCGCGGAAGGTTTTCTTGACCCCGCTCAGCAATATGACATTCTCATCGCTCATTGCACATCCTGCACATTGATAAAATAAACTCCTGCCAAAACAAAAACCGCCACAGCCGGAGCGAACGCGACAAACGCGGCCAGCACATAGCCTAGCGGAAGATCGCCGCCATAGGCCAAAGCGTCCGAAAGGCAATAATTTCCCAGAGCCGGCAAAAGAAGCACGGCGACCGCCGCCGCCAGAGCAACGGCGACATTGCCCCTGAAGCGGACCGCAAACGCCGCAGAAGCCGCCAAAACAGCGCACGCGGGAATAGACGACAGAACAAGGACAGGCATGAGCCTGGCCGCTAGATGTCCGTCAAAACGGTATATCGAACCGGCGAATGCGAACATAAGCGCAAGAAGATTCGCCGACATGACGAACCTGACGCGACAAAACCTGTTCAGCAAGGCGCCCAAGACCAGCGGAAGCACTATCGCAGACATGGCGCAAGCGAACGACGGCCCCCACAGTCTCGCCATGCCCCCCCTCGCGGCGGCGATCGCCCCGCCGATCTCGGCCCCATTCACAACGGTCAATGTCGTCAGCGAAACAGCGACCGAAAATATCAGATAAGCAAGCGCGCACCCTATGGTTTTGCAAGCGAAGAATGACGTGCGCGAAACGGAATGGGACAACGCTACCTGGGCGGTACCGGTTTCGAGCTCGCGGCGAAATGTCTTCACCGGCCCCAGCAACGCCACTGCAAAGCCGCCGACAAGAATGGCGGAGACTCCTGCATCACGAGCCATCCGTGAAGCTTCCCCGAACTGGTGGTAATGCATGGCCGGGGCTAGAATAGACAACGCAAGAGCCGCCAGCAGAACAAGCAGAAACACTGGTTCGCAAAGCAGCTCGAACGCCGTCGCGAAAACGATTGCCCGTCCGCGCCTCATCAAGCCATCAGAAAAGCGGTATCTGCACGTCTTGATACAGGAACCACGCCAACGCACCCATCGCAACGCACGCGGCCACCTGAACCACGACACCGATTACGCCCAACACGGCCGGGACATCGGCAACCGTATCTCCGGATGAAACCGGCGGCAGCGACGCGGCAGGCATATCGGGAATATCGGGAATGTCTGCCACATCGGCAACAGGGGCCGAAGCAGGAGCGGCAGGCGCTGTGGGCGCGGCCGGCTTGTTCACGCCGAATTTACCGGCGGGACGCACAGTAAGACCGCTGGGCCTGGAAATCTTCAACGTCTTGCGCTGCGTAAGAGAAACGTCGTTCTTTTCGGCAGGCTTCGCTTCGGCCACAGGCGCAGCAACAGGGGCGACCACCGTGGCGGCAACAGGCGCGGCAGGGGCGGGGCCGTTAGGCGAGATGCCGACAGGACGCTTTATGCGAATCGTCTTCATCGGCGCATTCTCGTTTTTGACAGGCGCGACGCCAACCGCCTCAGAAAGCGATATTCTCGCAGTCTTGGACTTTGCCGCCTGCTTTTGAGCCTCGGTCAATTCCTTCGAAGGATCTGCGAGTATGCCGGTTTTGTGCAGCACCGCCTGCTGCGGCGTTTCGGCGCCGGCAGAGATGTTCTTCAGGTTTTGGGTGACGGCCTTAAGAGCGCCAAGTGCACCTTCGGGAGACGGCGCTACGGGTTTGGGCGCAACTGGAGCGGCGACAGGCTTCGCCGCAACAGGCGTCGCCACGGGGGCCGCGACGGGGGCCGCGAGAGGCTTAGCCGCCACCGGCACGGCCGGTTTGGGCAATGGCGACGCGGCGCCAAGAGCGCCCGGCTTTCGTATAACAGGCTTCGTGGGCAGCTTTAGCCCTGGCTTCAAGGCTGGCGCGGCGGGCATCTTCAACGGAGACTTCAGCCCCGCCCCGGGCGTAACCGTCTTAAGCGGCGAAGCGGCCGCCGGTTTGGGAGGCAGCTTCAAGCCAGGCTTGAGAGCGCCGCCAATCGCAGGCTTTCTTATGACAGGCTTCATCTGCACCGTCGCTAGCGGCTTCGCGGCGAGCGGATTGACCTTAGGCGGCTCGGCGGCGCCGACCGCGCTGTTAGTTGTCTCTTCTGCCATGATCGCAACCTCCCGTTCTGAATTTTGCAAGAACTTTGTCAGACAGCCATCACTTCGGCTTCTTTGGCCTTGAGCTCTGCATCGATTTTTGCGACGCCCTCGTCTGTGGCCTTCTGAATCTTCTCAAGCGCCTGCTTCAGATCGTCTTCCGAAATCTTCTTGTCCTTCTCGAGCTTCTTCGCGGCGTCATTGGCATCGCGGCGGACGTTTCGCATCGCGACCTTCTGAGCCTCGGCCTGCGTCTTGGCGACCTTGACGATCTCCTTGCGGCGTTGCTCGTTGAGCTCGGGCACCGTAATTCGCAAAACCTTGCCGTCCGTCTGGGGAGTGACGCCGATGTTGGCCGCGAGAATCGCCTTGTTCATGGCGTCCAGCACAGTCGGGTCGAAAGGAGTGATTTTTATCTGGCGGGGCTCCGGCGTCGAAATCGTGCCGAGATTCTTTATCGGCGTGGGGCAACCGTAATAATCGACCTTGATCTGATCGACCATGGCGGGGCTGGCCTTGCCAGTGCGAAGACCCGCAAATTGCGCCTTGAGCGCGTCGAAGCTCTTCTGCAGCTTCGAATTCGCGTCGCTCAACACTTCATTGACAGTTTCCATTATCGTATGACCTTTCTTTAAAACCTTCAATCGCTCACAAGCGTACCGACAGATTCGCCCTTCACGACGCGTTCCAGCGCATCGCCATCGAAGAAGTCGAACACGATGATCGGTATGCCGTTATCCATGCAAAGTGCGAA
>ONWT01000072.1 GCA_900321575.1 uncultured Lentisphaerota bacterium
CGTCAAGCTGGACATCGGCGGCGTGGATGTCACGAAGGGCTTCCGGGTGACGGTGAACGGCACCGAGGCAACGGCCGTGCTGCTCGCACCCTACGAGGTGCCGAAGGAGGAGGGCGCGGCGGACGAGCCTTGGACGGATAACGGCGATGGCAATGTGACGCTCAACATCGAGGTCGTTCCGGGGCTTTACTACGCGGCGGATTCGGCGGAATCGCTGGACGCTCTGGCGTGTCCCGGCGCATCCGCGCCCGCCACGGGGGAGACGACGCTCACTGCGCCCAAGCCCGTCGGCGACACGGGCTTCTTCAAGGTCTGGGTAAGCGACGCCCCAATTCCGGCGACGCCGTGACATGCTTATTACTATTGAGCGGCTGTCGTTGACTAGATCGACGATCGCGTCGCCAGGGGTGATTGGAGTTGCGCGGGTATATGTGGATATGATATAATAGCGGCAAAACAGGAGATGATATGAAAAAACTTGCTATTGCCATGGCGGCGATTGCCGCTGTCTGCGGTGTAGCTTTTGCGCAGGATGCGTACGAGCCTCAAGATGCGGCGCTGAAGACTATTGCCGTGTTCGTCCAGAATCGCACTCGCGTGCCGGGAATGGACGACGAGATCGACGGCGTTCGCGACCGCCTTGCGTCCGCCCTTGCCGAAATCGACGGGTTTGCGGTGGTGGATTCCTCAATGGTGGCGGATACTTTCAGGCGCTACAAGGTGACAGTCGGCGAGGAGCGGTCGGGCGTGATAGACGGCATCTTCACGGGGGGATCGGTTCCGCGCGTCGCGCAGATGCTGGGGTGCGACTACATTGCGGCGGCGACGGTCGTCAACGCGAGCTCGATGAAGCGCAATGTCGGCGGACGTTTGAGCACGGTGTTCACTCTCCGCATGACATTGAAGGTGATGGATGCCACAGGTGCGAGCGTGGACGGAATGCCTACATGGGTTCGCCAGTATCCCGTGCTGGACGGCGCGGACGACGCCATGGGCTTTTACCAGATTCTCTTCGACAAGTGGAGCGAAGATGTCGCCGCCGCCCTTGCGCAGAAGGCGCCGAAGTGGCGTAAGAGCAAGCCTTTGTCGGCGGGGCTGGTGGCGTTTCACGTGTCCACCACGATCGACGAGACGATTGCCGAGCTCGAGAGCCAGACGAAGGGCGCGGACGGCGAAATGCTGCTGGAGCTGCGCAAGGTCGCAGGCGGCGCCACGATAGAGCTCGACGGCGCGGTGATAGGGTCCGCACCCGGCGATTTCCAGGCGGCGCCGGGGTTGCACCAGCTGCGCGTTACGCGCGAATGGATGAAGCCTTACGCCGCCACGGTCAATATACAGGAGGGCACGTCGCTCAAGATTGCGCTCGAGATGAGCGACGAAGGCTTGGCCAGATGGGGCAGCGCCGAGGCCCTTCGCGCCGATCTCGCGCAGCGCTATGCGGAGGCCATCCGCGAGCGCGGCACGAAGGTCAACGTGAATGTGGACACGTCCGGCTGGCGCGATGTTGGCAACGGCGGCCAGACGCTGCGCGTCATAAGGGAATAGGCGGATGTACGGTCTTCGGCTGGCAGGGATTGCGGTTTTTCTCGTATGCGGATGCGTTTCCGTAGACGAGGATGCCCGCGACGCCATTGCGGCGCTGAATGCCGGGGACGACGCCAAGGCGATCGCCTGGAGCGACAAGCTGGCCGACGAGAGCCACTATTCGCGCAACCTGGGCGCGGTGGAGTCCGGCCGCGTGAATATGCTTGCGGGCAACTACGCGGCTAGCGAGATGCGGTTCAGGACGGCCGTGGACTCTGCGGTGGAGAGAAACGAGGCGGGGCCGAAATTGAAGGGGAGCGATATTGCGAACACGGTCATGGCGTCCACCGTGACCGACGATCGCACGCGCGACTACTACCTGCCGCCATACGAGCTGAACCTCGCTCTCGAGTACGGCATCATCGCGCAAATCCTGAACGGGCGCCTCGACGACGCGCTTGTCGACGCGAGGCTGTCGGTGTATGTGCAAGATGCGCTGGCCGAGACGTATGGAGCGGATGTCGCGAAGGAGGGCAAGGACGCCGACGCGACGGCCCAGAAGATAATCGACAGCCAGAACAAGCGGCTGGAAGAGATGATTTCCGCAACGCGCAATTCGTGGGAGAACCCCGTGCTGTGGTGGCTCACGGGGATACTCTTCGAGGCGGACGGGCAGACGGACTTCGCGTGGCAGAGCTACCGCAAGGCGGCCGCGATACAGCCCGGCAACGCGGTGTTCGCGAAAGACGCCCAAAGGGCCGAGACGGCAGTGACGCCCGTGCGCGGCAAGGCGAAGCTCGTGGTCGTCTACGACCAGGGGTACGTGCCGCGAAGGGAGTCGCTCAAGATTCCGATACCGATCTATACAGGCATGGCGATAGACATACCGATGTATTCCGACGATACGATGGTCTACGACAATGTGGCGATAGCAGGCAGCGCGGGGGCGCCTGTCGCGGCTGCGCGTGCGCTGGACGTGCGGTCCCTCGCGGCGAGGGATCTTAAGGAGAAGCTGCCCGGCGTGATCGTGCGCAACGTGACGAGGGCGGCGGTGCAGGCCAGCGCACAAGCGGCGGTAAACGCGGCCGGCAACGATTACGCGAAGATAGCGGTATTCGCCGGCAATATGATCGTCTCGGCCGTCCGCAAGGCCGATGTGCGCAGCTGGTGCACGCTGCCCAGGGCGCAGCAGATATGGTGCGACAGCGAAATGGCGCCGGGGACGTATGACGTGACGCTTCAGATAAACGGAAAGAAAACCGTGGCGAGGGTTCCGCTGGCCGCCGGAGAGACGCGTCTTTTGTGGATAGCGAACTCCAGAGGCACGTTGCGCGGAGCGTCCGCCACGATAGGCGGCAGAGGGCGCGGCGCCACAGACTTGAACGGCAAGGAGACAAACAAATGAAAATGAAAATCAACAAAACAATTCTGGCGGCGGCAGCCGTCATGTTGGCAGGCTGTGTCGAGACCGCGGGAACGCGCGTCACGATCGACACCCGTTCCGGAGACGCTTCGGTGCTGGAGTGCTCGACCAGGCTCAAAAACAAGGTCAGAATCGTGGGCGTAAGCTACAACGAGGTCAACGGACTGAAGAAGGCGACCGTCACGATGGAGTCGCTGGTACACCGCCGCGTCGAGGTTCAGGCCAGGATGGTGTGGATGGATGCGGACGGCGCCGAGATAGACGCCGACGGCAAGCCTTTCCGCGCGATCGTGCTTGACGGCATGGACTTGACCACTTTCACCGGAGTCGCGCCGAACGACAAGTGCGTAAAGGCGAGGCTCCAGCTGCGCGAAACGGACAGCGCGCAGTAAAACGGAAAATCTTGAAAGGAACGACAAATGAAAAACATGACGATATTCTGCGCCGCAATGGCGGCGATGCTTTGCGGATGCGCCACGACGACCGCCCGCGAGACCCAGTTGGACCGCAAGGCCATGACGGCCGCGCTTGAGCCGCAAGACGTGCGCAGGACGGTCGAAAAGATGGTCGATTCGATGTTGCAGGACGAATACATAACCACGATCAACGGCGAGCGGCCCGTGCTCGACATCTCTGGCATAAAGAACCGTTCGTCGATGCATATCGACATGGCCTCCATCACCGACTCCATCCGCGCAAAGCTTTTGCGTTCGCGCCGTTTCCGTTTCATGGACCGCACGACCGCGGCGGACGATCTCGAGTTCATGAACGACCAGGCGCTCAACGGCCTCACCGACCAGACGAAGGCCATACAGGCCGGCCAGCAATTGGCGGCGCAGATGTATCTTTACGGCTCTCTCACGGAAATGCGCCAGCAAGTCAACGGCGTCACCGACCGCTACTACAAGTTTACGCTGACGCTAAAGGATCTGCGCACCGGCGAACTGGTCTGGAGCGACGAGCAGGAGATACGCAAGCAGCAGGAGAAGTCCACATTCGGCCTTTGAGATGGAAAACAGGCTTCTTATACCGTTGGCCCGTCTCGACGAGAAGGGCGAGACGATAGAAGGCGAGGCGGACATAATCGACCTCGACGAAGAGTTCGTCAAGCCCTTCGGAGGGGTCCGCTACCGTCTGCATGTGCAGTTGTTCGGGAAGGAACTGCTGGTCAGAGGCTCGCTGGAGCAGGATTTCGATCTTGTGTGCAGCAGGTGCGGAAGAGATTTCGACACCACCGTACACGTTGACGATTTCACCGTATCTGTCCCGATAGAGGAAAATCAGCGGGAGGTCGATTTGACGACTGACGCAAGAGAGAGTATAATACTCACCTTGCCGACATACCCTGTCTGCGATGAAGCGTGCCCCGGAGTGGAGCAGAAGGCCGCACAAGCGCCTTCTGACGAGCGATGGAACGCTTTGGACGGTTTGAAGGTAGAAAAGTGATAAAGCAGAAAGCTGAAGGAGAAGAAACATGGCAAGTCCTAAGAATAGAGTGTCCAAGATGCGCAAGCGTCAGCGTGTAGCCTCGCTCGAGAAGCCGATTCTCGCGCAGGTCTCTACATGCCCTGCCTGCGGTGCGGCTGTCCGTTCGCACCGCGCGTGCCCGAAGTGCGGCACGTACAAGGGTCGCAAGGTCGCTGCCGCGGAGTGATTCCGCGCAGCGGTGCGTCCAAGGCGGGTTAGGAGCCGTCCATTTCCGAAACAATCATCGCAAGGAGGTTTTCGACATGACACGCATAGCGCTAGATGCGATGGGCGGCGACAATGCCCCCGGAGAAATAGTTGTTGGCGCAGTCGAATCTGCCGCTGGAATACCCGATGTCAAGATATTGCTCGTCGGGCAGCTGGCGCCGATTCAGGCTGAATTGGAGAAATTGCCGAAAGATTTGAGGTCTGCCGCGCAGAAGGCGATGGAGAGCGGTACGCTTGAAATCGTCCACGCTCCCGATGTGGCCGAAATGGACGAAAGCCCGGTCGACGCGGTTCGCAAGAAAAAGGACTGCTCGATCAATGTTGCCATGAGGCTCGTAAAGGAGGGGCGCGCCGATGCGTTCGTGTCGGCGGGCAATTCCGGCGCGGTGGCCACCAGCGCGATCTTGAATCTCGGGCGCATTCCGGGCGTGAAGAGGCCCGCGATCGCGGCGATTCTGCCTACGCGCATACCCAGGCGGCCCTTGCTGTTGCTGGATGCCGGCGCCAATATGGACTGCCACTCCGACTGGCTTGTGCAGTTCGCGCTGATGGGCAACGCCTATTCGAAGGCGGTGCTCGGCCGCACCGTGCCATCGGTAGGTTTGATCTCGATCGGCACCGAAGACTGCAAGGGCAACGAAATGACGAAAGAGACGTTCCCGCTGCTGAAGTCCACAAGCGAGATCAATTTCGTCGGCAACATAGAGGGGCATGACCTTTTCAAGGGCCAGATCGATGTCGCGGTCTGCGACGGCTTCGTCGGCAATGTGGTGCTCAAGACCACGGAGTCCATCGCCAAGGCGATAGGCTACTGGCTGAAGCGCGAATGCTTCCGCGGGCCTCTGCGCATTTTCGGCGCGTTGCTGCTCAAGGGCGCGTTTCGTGCGCTGAAGAGCCAGATGGACCCCGAAGTCTACGGCGGAGCGCCGCTTCTTGGCGTGCCTGGCGCGGTCATCATAACGCACGGCAGTTCCTCGCACAGGGCCATATTCTATGCCGTCAAGGCTGGGGTGTCCGCGGCGATGAACGATGTTTCAGGCTTGATCGCCAAGTCAATCGCATACAATGCTGAAGAGCAGAAACAGAAATAATGAGCGAATACAATTTCTCTGCCATCGAGAAGAAATGGCAGAAGTTCTGGCTTGAGAACAAGACATTCAAGACGGCGGACGGAGTTTCTGGCCGCGATGGGACTTCGGCGGCGGACGGCCGGCCGAAGTTCTACTGTCTTGACATGTTTCCGTACCCGTCAGGCGCGGGGTTGCACGTAGGCCACCCCGAAGGCTACACGGCGACAGACATACTGTGCCGCTACAAGAGGATGAAGGGCTTCAACGTGCTCCATCCGATGGGATGGGACGCGTTCGGCCTGCCTGCCGAGCAGTATGCCGTCGAAACGGGAACGCACCCTGCGATAACGACGAAGAAGAATATCGACCGCTTCCGCGAACAGATCCGCGCGCTTGGCTTCAGCTACGACTGGGATCGCGAGGTCAATACGACCGATCCCAAGTATTACCGCTGGACGCAGTGGATATTCGAGCAGCTTTACAAGAAGGGGCTCGCCTATGTCGCCGAAGTGCCTGTAAACTGGTGTCCTGCGCTCGGGACGGTGCTCGCCAACGAAGAGGTCATCGACGGCAGATCGGAGCGCGGCAACCATCCGGTCATACGCAAACCCATGCGTCAGTGGATGCTCAAGATCACCGAGTACGCAGAGCGTCTTCTCAAAGATCTGGACACTCTCGACTGGCCCGAGGGCATCAAGGAGATGCAGCGCAACTGGATCGGCAAGTCCACAGGCGCGCTGGTCGATTTCGGCGTGAAGGGGGCCGAAGGCAAAATCACCGTATACACGACGCGGTGCGATACGCTTTTCGGCGCGACGTATATGGTGCTCAGCCCCGAACACGCGCTCGTCGGGAAGTGGCTCGAAGATGGTGCCGTAAAGAACGCCGACGAGGTCAGGGCCTATCAGAAAAAAGCGGCCTCGAAGAGCGACCTTGAGCGCACGGAACTCAATAAAGAGAAGACGGGCGTAAAGCTCGACGGCGTCGAGGGAGTGAATCCCGTAAACGGCGAGAGCATTCCGATTTTCATTTCCGATTACGTTCTCGCCAGCTACGGAACGGGCGCGATTATGGCCGTTCCCGCGCACGACGAGCGCGATTTCGATTTCGCCAAGGTCTTCGATCTGCCGATCGTCCAGGTCGTGGCGCCCTCTGACAGCGAAGCGGCCAAGACGGCGTCGCCGGACCCTGTGCCATACGTCGGCGACGCGGCGTTCACGGACATCGCGACCGGCGTGATGGTTTCGTCGGGCTTCATAA
>ONWT01000066.1 GCA_900321575.1 uncultured Lentisphaerota bacterium
ATATCGTCTCCAGCTCGTCCGCGCTTTTGCCGGACACATCGCCGCCGAAAAGCGTTTCGGTGGCGCCGAGGGCCTTCTTTAGGCCATTCTCGCCGTGCACAAGCCGGGTAAGCTCCTCCGCGAGCGCCTTCTGCGGTATTCTCGCTTCGGGATTGGCCTTCATCTGACGCTCGAGTTCGGCGATTTCCTCAAGCGGACGCATCGAAAACACCTTGAGATAGCGTATCACATCGGCATCGGACGACCGCAGAAAATACTGATACCAATCGTAGACGCTCGTCATGCTTTCGTCCATGAACAGCGCATTGCCTTCGGACTTGCCGAACTTCTTGCCGGACGAATCGAGCAGCAGCGGAAAAGTTAGACCGTATGCAGTCTTGCCGCGCATGCGATGCACGAGATCGGTCCCTGCGGTAATGTTCCCCCACTGGTCTGCGCCGCCGACTTCCAGACTGCACCCAAAATTGTCGAAAAGATGCAAGAAATCGTTGCCTTGCAATATCTGGTAGCTGAACTCCGTGAACGTAAGCGCTCCCTCGCTCGCTTCCAGGCGCTTCTTTACGCTCTCCTTTGCCAGCATCTGCGGCACGCGGAAATTTATCGCTATGTCGCGGAGAAACTCTATCGCGCTCGTTCCGCTGTACCAGTCGTAGTTGTCCACCATCGTCGCGGCATTGGGGCCCTCGAAGTCCAAAATGCGCGAAAGGTTCTCGCGGATTCCCTTTTTGTTCTCCGCGACCTGCTCTACGGTGAGCATATTGCGCTCGGCGCTCTTGCCGCTCGGATCGCCGATAAGCCCCGTGGCGCCGCCGACGAGGGCGATCACCTTGTGCCCTGCCGCCTGGAAGCGCTTCAGCACCATTATCGACACTAGGTTGCCCGCCTGAAGTGACTTCGCGCTCGGATCGAAGCCGCAATACAGCGTGACGGGCTTCTCCAGCGCCTCGGCTATCGCCGGGTCGGTCAGCGAATCGACGAGGCCTCTTTCCTTGAGTTCTTCTATAAGCTTCATCTCGTTTCCCCAAATCGTCGCGGATCAGTATCCGCACTCCATTATCGTGCGCTCGAACCCGAATGTCGAGGCAATCAACGCGGCGCGAATCCACATTCCGTTGCGCATCTGCCGCCAATATTTCGCCCTCGGATCGTGGTCGCAGCATGTCGCGATTTCGTCGCGGCGCGGCAGCGGGTGCATGATCACGCCGTCGGGCTTGAGAAGAGAAAGCTCTTCCGCGCCGAACTTGAAACGCGACGTGTCGATCTTCGCGGAATCGCCCTTGGAGGCGTCCCACTCGTCCTGTATGCGCGTCATGTATACCGCGTCGGAGACCTTGACCGCCGCCTTGAGGTCGTCCGTCACCTCGAAGTCTACGCCCTTCTTCGCAAGTATCATCACGACGTCCGCCGGAACCTGAAGCTCGGGCGGCGCGACGAATATCTGCTTCACTCCCTTGAAGTTGGTCAAGAGATAGCTGAGCGAGCGCACCGTCCTGCCGCGCATGAGATCGCCGCAGAACGTAACCGTTCTGCCGTCGGGCCCGCCCGTCTTTTCGAACGACCGGATAAGCGTGTATATGTCGAGCAACGCCTGCGTCGGATGCTGATCCTTGCCGGAGCCGGCATTCAATATCGGCACCGGCCTGGACGAGTTCGAAAGCTCCCACGCCATTTTCTCTGCGAGACCCTGTTCGGGCGAGCGCATGATGATCATGTCGAAGTATGAGCTGAACGTCCTGATCGAGTCTTCGCGGCTTTCGCCCTTGAACTCGGACGACGTCGCGGCGTCCCTCACCGATCCCGTCGTGATGCCGAGAATCTGGCACGCGGCGAGATGCGAGAGGAAGGTGCGCGAACTCGGCTGCGAGAAGTAGAGCATCGCTCTCTTGTGCGCAAGCACGTTTTTGAGGTACAGCGCACCTTCCTTCGACTTGTTTATGAAGCGAATGCGGTTGGCAAGATTGCAGAGCCGCTCCAGAAGAGGACGGTCGAACTGCTGGGCGAACAGCGTATGGTAGGGCAGTCCGTCGCCCTCCTCGCGTTCGAGATAGGGTTTCTTGGCCTCGAGCGAAAGACGCTCGAAATCCTCCCATGCGATGTCCGTCAGTTTTGCCATGCGCCCCTCCTCAGCTTCTCAGGTATGCGCTGTACGCGCGGTAGGTCTGGTAGCAGTCGAACTTCGAGGCGAGCTCGCAAGGCGCGTGCATGTTGAGAAGCGGGGTGCCCATGTCGAGAACGCTCATTCCGAAGCGCGACATGTACTGGGCGATGGTTCCGCCGCCGCCCTTCTCCTGCTTGCCGAGTTCGGCCATCTGCCACGTAACGTCGCCTTCGTCCATGATCTTGCGAATCTTCGCCACGAACTCGGGCGAGCAGTCGCTGGAGCCGCCCTTCGACGCGCCGCCGGTGTACTTCGAAGCCGCAGGGCCGCGATGGAAGCGCGCCGCGTTGCCGGTCGAGTCGAGATCGGGGAAGTGCGGATCGGCCGCAGCCGTCACGTCGGCGGAGAGCATCGAGCTCTTCTCCAGCGCGCGGCGCACCATGATGTCGCGGGCGACCTTCTCCTGGCGCTCGACCATCTCGGCGACGGTGTTCTCGAAGAACGAGCTCTGCATTCCGGTCGAGCCCATCGAACCGATCTCCTCCTTGTCGCACATGAGAATCGAGGCCGTCTGGTCGGGAACGTCGTCGCAAGCGTCGATAAGAGCCTGGAGACCCGCAAACGAGCAGACGCGGTCGTCGTGGCCGTAGCCCGCGATAAGGGCGCGGTCGAAGCCCACCTCGCGAGGCATCCCGGCAGGCACGATCTCCAGCTCGGCGCTCATGAGGTCCTCCTCCGTCACCTTGTAGGCCTTCTTGAGATATGCGACGAGACCGTCCTTGTCAGCCTTGGGATCGTCGCCAGGCTTGTCATCCTTCTTGGGCTTCGCGTAGGTCGTCCACGCAAGGACGTCGAGATCTTCGGCGGGATAGAACTCGTCGCGCGTCTTCTTGGCCTGGTCGTAGCCGAGGTGCGGCAGGATGTCGCTGATAAGGAACACTGGGTCGCCCGGCTTGTCGCCGACCTCGACCTGAACCTTCGAACCGTCCTTGCGGACGATCGTGCCGTAGAGCGCGAGCGGCCTCACAAGCCACTGGTACTTTTTTATACCGCCGTACATGTGGCAGTCGAAGTATACATAGCCGCCCTTTTCGTAGATCGGTTTCGGCTTGAGGTCGAGGCGGGGCGCGTCGGTGTGGCCGCCGACGACCTTGATGCCGGCTTCGGAAATATTCTTCTTGCCGATCACGGCCGCCATGATGGTACGGTCTTCGTAGCCGCGATACACCTTATCGCCGGCCTTGAGCGTCTTGAAGGAGGAAATCTCCTTGAAGCCGCGCTTTTCGAGAAGTCGCACACTCTCGGCGTAGCTGCGGCGTTCGGTCTTAGCAATGCCCAAATAGCGCATATATTCAGCGCAATAGGCGTCCATCTCCATATACTTCATTTTCATAGTGTGTATTATACCATATTCCGCGACGCACGACTACTGTCTGAAGCCAATCAGAAATGGTAATATCTACTGGGTCAGCAAAGAAGAGAGGAAGGCCATGGGGATCATTGAAGAAGAAGACGCCCATGACGAGGGAACAGGTGGGTATATCCGGAGCACCCTACTTGAATACCGCCCTCGCCGCAGATTGTCCCGCTCTGCTGCCTACCGTGCCGGCAAAAGCCCCTGTTCCCGCACCTATTCCAGCCGAAACAACAGCTTTTATGCGCGACGACCAACTGTTGGCACGCTGTTGCGCGGCTTCAGCCTCGGCGGCAGCATTAGCCTCGGCAAGAGAACGCATGCCTGCAGCCTCGGCCTGAGCGGCGGCCTGCTTCTTGGCGTTGTACTCGGCATCCGCCACGCTGCGCTCCTGCGCGACCTGTGCCATGCCGGCTTGCGCTTCAGCTATTGCCTTCTCCCGGCGAGCCTTGGCATTGGCAGCAAACGATCTGAGCGAGTTTGCTCCGTCATCCCTTGATTCGACAAATTCACCTGCGTCCGCTTCGCTGTCCTTGAGGGAGTTCTTGCGTTTCTTTTCGGCAATCTTCTTCAGCGTGTTCTCGACTTTCGCCTGGATGGCAGAGAGAATGCGTCCTGCTGCCTCCATATCCGCCGGCATGAACTTCTCGATCACTGATCCGCGAAGCTCGCCGTAGCTGGACGGCGCAGGTTCGAGGCCAATCATCGCGGATATGCTCGAAAGGAAATCCATGTCGTTTGCCGACGCAAGTTCGGTATATGTGCCGACAAACTCACCAAACGCCTCTTGCGCACCCTCGGCATCGCCTATCACCGCCACAAGCCTTTCGCGAATGGAATCCACTACGCCATCGTGATACTCCAGCGCAGGTGCCAAAACCTTGCGCCTAGACTTCTCCTTTAGGGGAGCAGCCATATTCTCGGCCTGCGAGACAACCTCGCTTGCGACATCGAGTTTGATGAACGCGACCAGCATCTCAAGCGGAATGTTTGGCTCCTGCTGTTGCGCAAAAGCGGTGCCAGTCGCCAGCGCTAGCGCGAAAAGTATCTTCTTCATGCGGCTCCCGTTATTCATCATCATCGTCGTCATCGTCGTCCTGCGGAGCGTCGACAACCCTCAGGCTTATGGCCGCCGGATGTATCTCTATTATCTGTATCTTGAGCTCTTCCGGCGGATGCATGACCAGCTCCTCCGCAAGCTCCTCCGCAGGGAGAAGCGAGACGACCTTGAACACTGCCGCTCCCTGGGCATAGCTCTTCTGCGTAACGGAAGACGCGGAATTCTTCATCTTTTTGAGCTGCTGCCGCATAGCCTTGAGCTTCCATATCTGATCCATACCGCCGACAGTAAGTTCGATATTCACCTTCTCGGCCTCGCCAGTTGAAATGCTGGCGCCGTTCCATTTCCTGATAAGACCGTCGATTACCTTTTTCAGAGCTTTCTTGCCTGCTTCGCAAAGGGCCTTCGATCCGCCCGTGACATCGTCCATCGCGACGACCGAAGCTTTCTCCGACGCCGTTGCGATATTCACCGCGTTGTCCACCCTAATCGCCCTGAAGGTCACGCTGGCCTGATACGAACGCAGATTTGAATCGCCTATCTTTGCGGCATTTGGCTTGGCCACGGCCTCGCCGATGAGTACGACCTCCGCGCCGAATTCGCGTCCCATTGCCGCTGCGGCCCGATTGTCGCCTGCGCCCCTCAACGCCTTCTGCACCCTTTCAAGGTTGTTCGCCACCATCGTCTGGTCGACAGTCTCGATACCCTTTTCACTCAGCATCTCTATCGCCATGGACTCGACCTCCGAGGTCGATATGGTTCCGAGATTCTTCTCGTCAACCATTACTATGACCTTTGGCAGATCGGCTCTCGCCGCGAGAGAGGCCAAAACGGCCGCAATAAACATCATTCTTTTCATTCTTCTCCTTTGAATCATTTCTTTTTGCCGGCAGAAAGCTCTTCAAGCCCTTGCTGAAGAGTCTTTCCGTCGCTCGACTTGCGCTGCCCCCAGCAATTGTAGCAATAATAGCTGGAGCCGCTCGCCAGCCAGGCGAGGGCCTTGCCGCCGCACTTGCAGCACTTCAAACCGCCTGCGTCACCGGACGACTTCGACGAAGAATTGCCTGACGCGCTAACAGTATAGCTTCCCGGCTGGGTGAACTTTATCTTGCCGCCGACTTCCTTTGTCTCGTCCGTTCCCGGAGAGGTTTTCTTGGTCTCTGCCGCTTTTGGCTGATCGGCCGGCTGTTTCGGCTGCGAGTCGGACGGTTTCGTCTTGGTCGCCGACTTAGGTTCATCGGCTTTGTCGCCAGACGGCTTGTTTGCGGGCTCGGTAGCCTTAGGTGCGGATTCGGGCGTTTTCTTGCCGTCTCCGCCGTCTGCGCTTTCGTCTCCGCCCGGGGATGCTGGCTGAGCATCAGGATGCTTTCTGCCGTCATGATGGTGGCGAGGCCTGTCGTGTCCGAATATCTTGTTCGAGGCCTTGTCGCCGGCCGCAGCGCCAAACGTCCCCGTGAATTCGCTCACGCCCTGCTCTAGTCCGCTCTGCACCCCGTCGGCGACAGCCTTGCCCCAGCTGTCTTGATACTGCTGGTCTGCGGCATTGCTCTGGGTAACCCTGTTCATCAGGTTTGCGTCATTTGCGGCTTCCGTCACTATCCCTTTCGCGATATCATTGGCTTCCTCGTTAATCGCCGCCTGCTCGCGATCTTGAGTTACGTTCTGAGACAGCCATAGGCCTGTAGAGGTCTTGTTCGAAAGGTCGTTACCCTTTTCGTCAAGAAATGACCCCAAGGAGCCTCCTGCAGGATAATCGGCTATCGAATTGCCTGCATCAGGCGCCGGCAGTTCGCCGCCCTCCGCAGTCTTAAGCCCGCCTGCCGTGGCACCATCGGCATCCGTATCGCCCAACGAATTCTTCGCCTCCTTCAGTTCGTTCTCCTTTTCGCGCAGATCCCTGTATTGCTGGCGCAGCTCATCCATCTTGGCCGCCGCGTTCTCATCGCCCGCTAGAGCATCGTCCTGCAAATCCTTTATCGCGTCCCTGATATTCTGCTTCTGCGCTTCGAGTTTCTCCTCGTCGCTGCGTCCGGCGAGCTCGTTCTTGAAATCCTTCAAGACGGACGACGAACCGCCGCCATTGTTTTCCTTGTCCTTTATGTATTCGTTGGCAACCCTCTCGGCCTCTTCTTTCGTGGCGCCCTGGCTTGTGAGAGACTGGACGATATGCTCTTTCGTGTCGGCGTTCTTGTCTATTCCGACGAGTTCCTTGAGCGCATCGCCAGCTTCTCCGGCGATTTCCTTGGTCATCTGCCCGACGACCTCCGCGCCTGCCGAAATATTGTCGCCGCTCAAGTTCTCTGACATCTGGCTGCCGACCTCCACGGCTACACCCTTTTCCGTCATTCCGACTGCTATTTCTCCGGCATTCACGACACCCTTGCCGACATTTACGACTGTCTTGCCCACACCTACGACGACATCGGCACCCGCTCCGGCGACATCTTTCGCATAATCGCCGATCGCCTCGCCGGTCTCTTGCCAAGTCATCCCGACAGACTCCTTGTCCGGGACATTCTCGCCCATCTTGTCGTATGCCGACTCAAGTCGCGCAATGCCTTGTTCGTCGCCGGACGTATAGCCCTCGGCGATCTGTTTGGCATCCTCCAGCGAATAGCCGCCTTTCGTGACAAGGTCATACACTAGCGTCTGCTCGTAGTTGGAGCCCTGGACCTGCTTGTTCAGTGCATCCTTTTCGTTGAAATAACCCTTGCCCTCGTTCACCGCGTTGACAAGGTTCTTTCCCGCAGAGGCAGTACCCATCGTAACATCATCGGCCACATTCATGATGGTGTCTTTGTAGCCTTCTTTCGCCTTGTCCCAGTCGTCTTCGTTTATTCCGTCGGTGAAATTCTTGGCGGCCTCTCCATACTGCCCTATGTTCAATATCGTGCCGCCGGCTTCCAACACCTTGCCCGCTTTATCAACATCGACATCCGCCGCTTTGACTTTTGTCTTGGGCGCATCCGTGTCCACCTTGGGTGATTTCGGAGCATCCGTATCCACCTTGGTTTTCGGCGCGTCGAGATCGGAGTTCGCAGTAGACGTCTTCTTGGCCAGCGCCGCCTTGTCGGCATTGTCAAACTCCGCGGGACGGAGTTTTTCGGCAGCCTCGATCTGCTGGGAAGCCTTCTGTATTACACTCTCCGGCGTTTCGCCGTACTTTTTCATGAGCACTTCTCTGGCTTCTTCGGGCGACATCTCGAAGTTGGACACCTTCTTCATCACATTGATGCGCTCCTCAAGAGCTGGATCTACTTTGCCGCCAAGCGACTCTACCTGCGGCTTGACGATACTGTCGTACTGTTTTGTCGCCTGACGGAACTGCTCGTATTCGCCTTGAAGCCGGCCTTCGGGCGTGCCCTTCATTTTGGACTTCTCGATGCCCTTCTCCAACGCGTCGCTCGACTTGTACTGCATCGTATCGGAGAACTGCTCCCCGTACGTGTATCTCGCAGGCGTGGACTCGCCCGGCACGTACTTGCCGTTCTCTTTCGCCTTCAACAACGTTTCGGGGTCTTTGTACGCCTCCATGTGACGGGAGTCGATCGCATTCACGGAATTGTTCCTGGCAACTTCGCTCGGCGTCTTGTTGCCGAAAGTCTGCTTTCCCCCTGCGGCATCGTAATACGCCTTGTCAACCACCTTCTGTATCTGCTCCGCAGGCACCTCTTTGCCCTTCACCTGAACCGTGACGTCCCAGTCCTGCTGCGCCTTTGGCGGGGGAATCGGCTTCCCGTTCGCATCGAGCTTCGTCGCCTTCGCATTAGTCGCCTCGTAGAAGGTAACGTCGTCGCTGGATATTCTCTGCCGCTGCGGCTTGTCGGGGTTGGCGGCATTCCAGCTATCGACATCATTGTTCCATTTTTCGACCGTTTTATCTACTATCTGCTTCTTCGCGGCATCGCGAATATCGCGCGTATCGTTTGCAAAGCGCTGCCTTTCCGCCTCAGTTCCGTGCTTGTTGAACCACTGCACGGCGATGGGATCCTGCTGAATGCCCATCATCGTCTGGCGTATCATCTTCTCATTGCCGGTCTCCAGCGCCTTCTGATACCGTTTCACCTTCGCATCGACCTTGAGCAGATTCTGCTCCCACTCCGAGAGGGCGGACGCACTCAGCGCCAATATCGCGACAGCAATCGAAAGAAGCGCTTTCATCGACGATTTCCCGTTTAGACCAAATTACCGTATAAATATCTTTTCGCTCGGCTTGGACTCCAACCCATACTTGTCCACGGCCGTTACGACCACATCAATGCCGGGGCCTATTTTCGAAGCGGGCACTTCGGCCTCTAATGTCTCGGACCTCACCAGCAGTTCCTGCCCGAGAAATTTCTTCTTGTAGACTCTGAATTCCACGAGGTCTGCCGACTCGCACTTGTAAAAGACCGTTACACCATGTCTGGATTGCGTCGAATAAAGTCCGCTTGGCGTCGTCGGTAGCGGGCGAGCCGTTCCCTGCACCGGTTCGCACCATCCGCCCTGGTGGTTCTTCGGCCCTACGGCCATAAGCCTGTATTCCCTCATTTCGCCTGGCGAGAGGTTCGCCTCGAAGGCCTCCAATTCCGGCGTATTCGCAACGCTGCTCCAGAACCACCCGTTCGGCGAGCGCGATTCAAGGCGGTACACCTCGATATCTGGCTCCTCGTTGGCGTTCCACGAAAGCCTTATCTTACCGGCTTCAAACTCCTCGGCGACGAGTCCGGTCGGCGCTGCGGGGGCCGGTTTGGTCACCGCGCGGGACACCGCCCACTCGCTCTTGGACCCTACATTGTTGACCGCACGCAGACGATAGCTGTAAGCCGTTTCATCAGGCAGATTGCCAGGATCGGACTTACCGTCCCGATACTCGGCGGTAAGACGCCCGCTAAGCTTCGCGAGCGATGAATAAACCCCGTCTTCACCCGCCCTTTCCAGCTCGTAGCCGGTCACATCGTCCTCGTTGTTAGGAATCCATCTCAGCGGAACATTGCGTATTTCAAACGATTTCGCGACAAAATCGGCGGGGGCCTTCGGCGGCGGCGGCGTGGTCGCCGACGATTCGGCAGAACACTCGCTCTTAGCCCCGACCCTGTTTACCGCAACAACGCGGTAAGAGTATGTGGTCGAGTCTTCCAGATCGCAACCTGCCACTCCGCCATCCGTAAACACGCAGGCCGCGACTTCGCCCACCTTGCGCCAATCGGCCGAACCCGCTTTCGCCCTTTCGACCCTATAGCCCGTAATGCCCTCGGAGCGCGGCGCAGTCCAACGGCATGTCACGCATCTCGACGACGGCGAAACCACAACCAGATTCTCAGGCTTCTCCGGCGGCGGCGCCGTCATAGTCTCTACGACTTCCGACGGATCACTCTCCGAGCCGGACTTGCCTACGCCGCGAATTCGATAGTAGTAGACGCTGGAATCCTTGAGCGAGTCCGCATCGCGATATTTGCCCGCAGTTGAAACCACATCGCCAATCACGATAAACGGACCTTCCTCGTTGGTCGCCCGCTCTATGCGGTATTTCGCCGCATACTGCGTAGGGGTCCAGCAAATCACAGCCTCTCTAAGCCCCATATCGCTCACGGTAAGCCCGTTTGGCGGCGGAGGCGGCAGAATGCCTGCCTGGCCTGTCAGATTCTGATACAGCGCGGCAACTACCTCGTGCACGACATCACGCGCATGCGCTGCGAGCGGAGTATTGGGCGATTTCGCCATCTTTGCGAGATCGGCGCTCCAGATGATCTTGCCGTTGGCGCAATCGATGAGCCTTATCGAGAGACCAACCACACTGAATGTCTCACCGCCCTTGGCTTGAGTGCTGTATTCATCGACAGTGCCGATCACTACAGCCTCAGCGCCGAGCATCTTCGCCGCTTCAACCGCCTTCGATTCGCTCATCCCGGCCATGGCGAGCTCGGCTTCGCCGAGAACCTTCGACATCTGCCCTCTCTCGACCAGGCTGTATTTCTGGGTGCGCAAAAGTTCCGTAACGACCATATCGGAAACAGACGCCCCTATCAGATCGGTCGTCGCCTTAAACGGCATGACCGCAATTTTCAGCACTTCGGCCTGCCCTTGCCGCGCATACACATTGGCCTTCGTTTTGACCTTTGAGAAATACGGGTCGCCAATCATGCTTGAAGGCGAATTGACATCATCGGTAACGCAACCGCATATGATGGCAAAATTGCAGATTATACAAACCTTTGCGAAAATATTACGATACAGCATCTTTAGCCTCTCTATATGAAAAATTATGCATACATTATACCAAATCATCGCCCCGTTCCGCAACCGCAAATGGTAATATCTAATGGACCACAAATGGTAATATCTAATAGGTCAGCAAAGAAGAGAGGAACGCCAAAGCGGCTTAAAGCCTTTTTGCTGACCCACCCACTTTACAAGTCACCAGAGCTTATACAGAAGGGTCTGATCCTTTTTGCCACAGACGCATATATTCTACCTCGTGTTTTCACTGTTCAACACATTAGGGTTCTCTATAGCCCTCACAATCTCACTCATGTCAGACAATGTACATACCCCCTTGCCAGACAATCTCCCCCTACGCGTGTTTCCATCAACTACCATTTCGTCCAGAAATACATCTACTCGCCATTCAATCTTGTCACCACGTTTTACACCGTCCAAAGAAATTTCCATAAGGAACAAATCATTGACACTTCCTCTTGCCGGCAGTTCATAGACTTCAAAAGATGGATCAACAATTATGTCTGCATCCTCATAAACCCTCACAACATCAATCTTTTTTCCGCCCGCCGCAAAAGAGAATGCAGCGCCTTCACACGCCATCACAACATCCATCTCGCCAACCGCCACAGCAGAATCTGTCAGGTTCGTAATCGCAAGAGCGACTACCGTGCCTCGGGCATCTGCGGGATCCATAGCAGTAATCTTCAATCCCAACCTTGGTGTTTGGCA
>ONWT01000074.1 GCA_900321575.1 uncultured Lentisphaerota bacterium
GATTTCTGGTTCCGCCTCGCCGAGAAGGTGAGCGACGACAACTGGCCCATGGGCGGAATATACTACGAGCTTACGAACCGCCGCGCCGAGGAGAAGGTGGTGAGCTATGTCGAGAGCCACGACCAGGCGCTCGTCGGCGGCAAGACGTTCTTCTTCCAGCTGGCGGACGCGGCGATATACTACGGCATGGCTCAGGGACAGGACGGGCTCGAGGTCAACCGCGCGATCGCCCTGCACAAGATGGCGCGCCTCGCGACGGCCGCGCTCAACGGCGGCGCCTATCTCAACTTCATGGGCAACGAGTTCGGCCATCCTGAATGGATAGATTTTCCGCGCGAAGGCAACGGCAACTCGTATTCGCACGCGCGTCGGCAGTGGTCGCTGAGGGACGATCCCGAGCTGCGCTTCAAGGGGCTCGGCGATTTCGACGAGACGATGCTGAACGCGCTGAACAAGTCGAAGGCGCTTAAGGCGGCGCCCGTGAAGCTGGCGGCGAACGAGCCCGACAAGGTGCTGGCGTTCGTCAGGGGCGATCTGCTGTTCGCGTTCAACTTCAATCCCGTGCAGTCTTTTTCGGACTATGGCGTTCTGGTGCCGCCAGCCACGGAGTGGAAGCATCTATTCGACACCGACGAGATCCGCTTCGGCGGACAGGGCCGAATCGCGGCTGGCGGCGACTATCTGCCCGCGCTTGTCGGGCACGAGGGCGAATTGGTGCAGATGATAAAACTTTATCTTCCTGCAAGAACCGCAGTTGTGCTCAAACGCAAAATATGATATACTACTTCAATCCTTGACAGCGGACTGTAGCTCAGTTGGTAGAGCACGACACTTTTAATGTTGGGGTCGCGGGTCCGATCCCCGCCAGTCCGACCACTCAAGCGATTGGGTATTTACAATTTAAGGAGATCTGGAGATGAAAGAAGTTGTCGGCGACTTGTCCGCCAAGGGTATGAGAATCGCGCTTGTGGCGAGCAGATTCAACAGCTTTCTCACGGAACAGCTTGTGAAGGGCGCGGCCGACGCTTTTCTGCGCCATGGCGGCGCCGACAAAGATCTCGTCCTGGTGCGCGTGCCCGGCGCATATGAGATACCGCTGGCGGCGAAGAAGCTGGCGGCTTCCGGCAAGGTCGACGCGATAGTGGCGCTCGGCGCGGTTGTCCAGGGGGCCACGGCCCACGCGGCGCTGATAAACGAGACTACCGCCCGCGCGTTCAGCCAGATTTCGCTCGAGACCGGCGTGCCCGTGCTCGACGGAGTGGTTTCGGCCGAGAATCTCGAGCAGGCCGTGGAGAGGTGCGGCACGAAGCAGGGTAACAAGGGCTTTGGCGCGATGCAGTCTGCTATCGAGACCGTGAATGTGGTCAAGGCGCTTTGAGGGATTTTTCGAAAAATACAGTAATTGTATATTGCATTACAGAAAGAGAGTACTGATAAAATGGCGAAAGAAGTGAAGAAGGTTGCGTTTTTGACGGCTGGCGGGCTTGCTCCGTGCCTCAGTTCGTCCATCGGCTTTTTGATCGATGAGTATACCAAGAAGGCTCCCGGCGTGGCGATGATCGGCTATGTCAATGGCTACATGGGGCTTTTGAAGGGCGACTCGATTCCGGTCACCGACGAGGTGCGCAAGAACGCGCTTATTCTCACTAAGCATGGCGGCAGCCCTATCGGCAACAGCCGCGTCAAGCTCACCAATGTCGCCGACTGCGTCAAGCGCGGGCTCGTCAAGGAGGGTGAAGATCCGCTAAAGGTCGCCGCAGACCAGCTGGTGAGAGACGGCGTCGACGTTCTGCACACCATTGGCGGCGACGACACGAACACGACCGCCGCCGATCTCGCGAAGTATCTGGCCGAGAACAACTATCCGCTCATCGTGGTCGGCCTGCCGAAGACGATCGACAACGACGTCTACCCGATCAAGCAGTCGCTTGGCGCGTGGACCGCTGCCGAGGAGAGCGCGAAGTTCTTCATGAACGTCGTCAAGGAGAACAGCGCCAATCCGCGCGCGCTGACGATTCACGAGGTCATGGGCCGCAACTGCGGCTGGCTCACCTACAAGTCGGCGCAGTACTACCGCAAGATGCTTGCGCGTACGAAGTTCCTGCCCGAGTTCAATCTTACGAAAGAGCGCCAGGATGTTCACGCTGTCTACGTGCCCGAGTGCAGAATCGATTTCGTCAACGAGGCGATTCGTCTGCGCAAGATCATGGACAAGTTCGACAGCGTCAACATATTCGTGTCCGAGGGGGCCGGCGTCGCCGAGATCATCGCCGAGATGAAGAAGCGCGGCGAGGAGGTTCCGGTGGACGCGTTTGGCCACCCCAGGCTCGACAAGGTCAATGTCGGCCAGTTCGTCGGCAAGCGTCTCGGCGAGCTGCTCGGCGCAGAGAAGGTTCAGGTCTTCAAGTCTGGCTATTTCGCCCGTTCCGCGGCGCCTAACAAGAAAGATCTCCGCCTCATCGAGAAGTGCGCCCGCAAGGCTGTCGAGTGCGCTCTCAACGGCGAGAGCGGCGTGGTCGGCCCCGACGAGAAGGCCGCCGCGAAGATTCGCGCGTGCGAGTTCGAGCGCGTCAAGGGCGGCAAGCCGTTCAACGTGCGCAAGGCGTCGTTCCGCAATCTCCTTGGTGCGATCGGCCAGCCCAAACCGCGCAAGAAACGCAAAAACGCCAAGAAGTAAGATAGTCGTGAACAGGATGTCTTGCGTATGACCGGCATAGAGCGGCTGCACGACATAATGACACGGTTGCGCGATCCACGGACAGGTTGTCCGTGGGATCGCGAACAGACTCTCGAGTCCCTCAAGCCTTGCGTCCTTGAAGAGACCTACGAGCTTCTGTCCGCTATGGGCAGGCCCGAGGACAAGGCGAATTACATAGAAGAGCTCGGCGATGTTCTCTTGCAGGTCATGTTCCAGGCGGTCATGGCCGAGCAGGAAGGGCGCTTCAGCTTCGACGACGTGGCGAATGCGATCTCAGACAAGCTGGTGCGCCGCCATCCTCACGTTTTCGGCGATGTGGACGCGAAAGATTCCGCCACCGTTCTGCGCAATTGGGAGCAGATAAAGCAGATTGAGCATAAGAAGGAGACGCGCCACTCGGCTTTGGACGGGGTGCCTCCGGTGTTGCCCGGCCTTCTGAAGGCGCAGCGCACGCAGGAAAAGGCCGCGCGCGTAGGGTTCGATTGGCGTGACGCTGAAGGTCCGCTCGCCAAGATAGAGGAGGAGCTTGGCGAGCTGAAGGCCGAAATCGCCGCGCGAAAGAGTGAGCGTCCCGTCGACTCTGATCGCGTCAAAGAGGAGCTGGGCGACCTCTTGTTCGCGGTCGCGAATCTTGCCAGACACCTCAAGGTAGACTCCGAATCTGCCGTCGAAGGCACGACAGAGCGCTTTTCAACGCGCTTCAGGGCGGTCGAGGCGGCTGCGAAGGCGCAAGGCCGAAACCTCAAGGACATGACCCTAGAGGAGATGGACGCCCTTTGGGATAAAGCCAAGCGCGGCGAAATAGCGTAACTTTCTGGCACTGTCTGCGACATATTGTCGCTAATTTGCGGCGGAGAGCGTGTGGCACGCCCTCTGCTGTTTGCTTTTGGAGGTAAAAACCATGAATGCAACATACGAACCACCAGAAGACAATGAAAAGTGCCTGGAAAAATACGGCACTGACTTGACCGCCCTTGCGCGGTCGGGCAAGCTCGACCCTGTGATCGGCCGGGACACGGAGATTCGTGATGTCATACGCATACTTTCGCGAAAGACAAAGAACAATCCCGTGTTGATCGGCGAGCCGGGCGTGGGCAAAACGGCTATCGTCGAGGGTTTGGCGCAACGCATAAACCGCGGCGACGTGCCCGAAGGCCTCAAAGACCGCACGGTTTTCTCCCTCGACATGACGGCTCTGATGGCCGGTGCGATGTATAGGGGACAATTCGAGGAGCGGCTCAAGGCCGTGTTGAAGAAGATAAAGGAGTCGGACGGCAAGATAATCCTGTTCATCGACGAAATACATACGATCGTCGGCGCGGGCAAGACCGAGGGATCGTCCGACGCGGGCAATATGCTAAAGCCTATGCTCGCGCGCGGCGAGCTTCATTGCGTCGGCGCGACGACTCTCGACGAATACAGGAAGTACATGGAGAAGGACGCCGCTCTCGAGCGCCGCTTCCAGCCGGTGATGGTGGAGCCGCCCTCTGAAGAGGACGCGATATCCATTCTTCGCGGCATCAAGGAGCGTTTTGAGAAGTACCACAATGTGCACATCCGCGACGAAGCGATCGTGAACTCCGTGCTGCTGTCGTCCCGCTATATTCAAGACCGCTTTCTCCCCGACAAGGCCATCGACCTTCTGGACGAGGCGTGCGCGCGCATCAGAACCGAGATGGACTCCTGTCCCCAGGAGCTGGACGAGGTCTCGCGCCATGTCCGCCGCCTCGAGATAGAGGAGATCGCCCTCAAGAAGGAGAAGGACGACGCCTCCAAAAAGCGCCTTGAAGAGCTTCAGCAGGAGCTGCGCGTCCAGAAGGAGAAGGCTGAGCGTATGACCGCCCAGTGGAAAGAGGAGAAGCAGGCTCTCGAAAGCGTGCGGCGCGTCCGCGCCAGGCTCGAGACCGCCAAGCATCAGCGCGAACAGGCCGAGGCGAACGGCGACTACAACGAAGCGTCGCGCTTGCAGTACGGGACGATTCCCGAACTGGAGAAAATACTAAAGATGCACGAGAGCGAGCTTTCGAGCCGCGGCGACAACGCGATGCTGCGCGAAGAGGTCACGGCCAACGAAATTGCGGAGGTCGTCTCTCGCTGGAGCGGCATACCTGTGACGAAACTCATGGAAGGCGAACGCGAAAAGCTCGTCAGGCTCGGCGACATACTGCACAAGCGCGTCATCGGCCAGGACAAGGCCGTCGATGCCGTCGCGGACGCTGTTCTGCGTTCGCGCGCCGGAATAAAGAACAGGCAGCGCCCGATCGGCGCGTTCCTCTTCATCGGCCCCACGGGCGTCGGCAAGACTGAGCTCGCCAAGGCTTTGGCGGCGGAACTCTTCGACGACGAGAATTCCATGGTGAGGCTCGACATGTCCGAATACATGGAGAAGTTCGCGGTCTCCCGCCTGGTCGGCGCGCCGCCCGGATACGTCGGCTTCGAAGACGGCGGACAGCTCACCGAGGCCGTCAGGCGCAAACAGTTCTCCGTCGTGCTGCTGGACGAAATCGAGAAGGCCCATCCCGATGTGTTCAATCTGCTTCTGCAGGTCATGGACGACGGACGCCTCACCGACAGCCACGGCCGCACTGTTTCGTTCAAGAACACGGTCATAATCATGACCTCGAACGCGCCGAAGGAGACGCTCAAAGACCTCTTCCGCCCCGAGTTCCTCAACAGGCTTGACGAGATACTCGAGTTCGAGTCTCTGAGCAGGGAGCAGATACGCGACATCGTGAAGCTGCAGCTGAACGACTTCTCGAAGCGCCTTGCCGAGCAGGAGCTCTCGCTCGATGTGGACGATGCGGCGCTGGACGTGCTCGTGCGCGACGGCTACGACCCCGCTTACGGGGCGCGACCTGTCAAGCGCGCGATACAGCGCGACCTCGAAACGCCGATAGCGCGCGCGATTGTCGCGGGCAAGTATCCGCCCGGCGCGACAATAAAGGCGACCGCCGCCGGCGGCAAGATCAGTTTTGCCTAACGGCCGCTTCTATCGCGAGCTGCCGCAACCGCGGCAGCGCGTGGTCGAAAAACCTGAGCCAGCCCGCGCACAGCGTTTGTCTGTTGCGCGGGCAATCGCCGTTGCAGAAGGCCAGATGGCGGCATGCGCGGCACTTCGCGGGCAGGTTCGCCGTCTTTGCGGAAGAAAAGGCGATGTACTTGGGCGATGTCAGCATGGAGATCAGAGAGTCGTTGCCGACAATGCCGAGGCGCAGATCGTCCCTCACGTGAAAATCGCAGGGATACACCGCGCCGTCATGCTCCACGACAAGATGGTGCCTGCAGCTCGTGTCGAACGAGCACTGCGCAGGATGACCGAAAAGCGTCTGGGACGCGATCGATTCGAAAAGGCGTATGGATAGCGTATGCGAATCGTTCTTTATCCACTCGTCGAAAAGCGCGACAAGAAACGCCCCCCATTCTTCGCCAGTTATTTCGTCGCGCGGACCCGTGCACTCGATGTACTGGTGGAATCGCGTCTTGAAATTATCCCTCAGAAACCTGTAGACTTCGACAGGATGCGCGACATTGGCCTTCGAGACGACGGTCAGTATGTTGTAGGCGACATCGTGCTTCTCCAAAAGCCTTATCCCCCGTACTGCTGCATCGAACGAACCGTCTCGCAGGGCGTTCAGTTCGCGGGGTCCGTCCAGAGAGGCGCCGACGAGCCAGCCTCCGTCGCGGAACTTGCGCGCGAGGCTGTCGGTCATGAGCGTCGCGTTTGTCTGTACCGACCTTTCGAAAGGATATTCCTCGATCAGCTCGATTATGCCGGAGCCGGAAGCGAGAAGAGGTTCGCCGCCTTGAAGCGCCACCGATTTTTCGGCGAACGGCAGCATCGCGTATTCGTCAAGCACGCGGCGCGCGACATCGATGGACATCATGCCGCTCTTGTGGCTGTTGTAGAAACAGTAGTGGCATGAAATGTTGCAGCCTCCGCCTGCAGGCTTTATCAGAAGTGAAAACGGCCTCATGTTATTGTGTCCTTCATGGTTGGCGAGTTATATTGTATCATAAAACCGGAAAATTCTCTGCAACCAACCTGAAAGGACGGATAATCAATTATGACAGACGGTGCAAAACGCCGCCGCACTGGCAGCCTGCAGCGCGAGAAAAGCGGCGTGTGGACGATGCGCGTCATGCTCGGCGGCAAGGTCTACTCCCGCACGACAGGCACGATGGACCGCGACAAGGCGAATCTTCTGCTCGCCGCGTTCGTCGGCGCGGTCGAGTGCGAACACGCTCGCCCCATCGACCCCGGCGCGCTGCTCAAGGAATGGCCGCGCTACGAAAGCAGCCCCGAAGCTGCGCGGCTCTCGCCGAAACTCCGCATGAACCGCTACCGTGCGTGGCGCAGCTTCTCCGCCTGGATGCATACCGCCCATCCGGACGTGCAATCTGCCCGCGCGGTCGCTCGCCATATGGTCGAGTCTTATATGGCCTTCTTCGGCGAGCGCCGCTCCGCCATGACCTTCAACCTCTGCCTCTGCCATCTTCGCGGTATTTTCCGCGTCCTCCTCGGCGCCGCCGCCGGAGAGGCGAATCCCCTCGACTTCATCGCCCCCAGATTCCCCGACTCGCATCCTCGCCGCGAACTCTCTGCCGACGAGGTTCGCCGCATCGTCTCCTCTGCCGACTGCGAGGGCGGCGAGTGGCCTCGCCTCATCGCAATCGCCGTCTACACCGGCCTTCGCCTCGGCGACTGCTGCCGCCTGCGCTGGGAGAGCGTCGACCTCGAGCAGGGCATAATCCGCCTCGTGCCGCAGAAGACGCGCCGCTATGCCCGCGGACGCATTGTGACGATTCCCATCCACGCTCAGCTTATGCAAAGCCTCGCCGCGACTCCCGTCCAAAGCCGCAGCGGATACGTGTTGCCTGCGATCGCCGAGACGTACGAAACCTCCCGCTGGCGAATCTCCAAGGCGCTCGAGCGAATCTTCAATGGCGCGGGTATCGTCACCAGCGTAATGTACGAAGGCCGCAGCCGCCTCACGCCTTGCGCGACCTTCCACTCTTTCCGCCATTCGTTCGTCTCCTTCGCCGCGAACGCTGGCGTGCCGCTCGTAGTCGTGCAGGCCATAGTCGGCCACACCTCGGCGGCGATGACCCGCCATTACTACCACGCCAACGAGTCCGCGCTGAGAAGGGCGGTCAATGCGATACCCTCCTTCGGCAAAAACGCCGCGCCTGTCGCCGCAGACGCTGTCCGCTCCGATGCCGTGGGCGTAAGCGACACCCGCCGCCTGCCTTCTGTCGCCAGGCGCCTCGCGCACGCAACCAGGCTTCTCAAGGCCGGACACATCAGCGAGGCCGAGTATTCGCTTCTTCGCGGACGCATTCTCGAACAGGTGTAGAATTGCGCGAAAGGGCCTTCGAAATGGCGGCCCGACAAGGCTGGCTCTCGCCGCCCATGTCGGGCCCCTCGGCTGCAACAAAAATGAAATAGCATAAAATTCGTTCTACAGCAAGGGGGCTAATGAGGAAATTTCATATTTCCTGGTAGCTTCATGCCGCGCAGTAAGTTCCCATAATTCGTCGAAAGCAAGAAAATAGGGCCTTTTTAAGGCTACTGCAAAACGAATCAGATGCTATATTATTTCTCGTGCAGTCATGCCAGAAAATTCAATACGCCAGGTTCCTCGGGCGTATGTTTGGCGTTCCGGCGAGAGCGTTGAATGGGAACCTTGATTGTCAAGTATCCTGGATACACGACAAAAACGGAGTGCAACCAAATTTCGTCCGACCCTCTTTATAACGTAGCGAAAATGCGTTAAATACGCGCAAAACAGGCTATTGTAAAATGGAGAAAATCTGGTATTTCGTTCGGGTAAAACCCCGTGCCGAGAAGCGCATGCAAGCGTGGCTCAACGGTAGCCACATTTGGAACTATCTGCCCGTTTACGTCAATGAGATCAAGGTGCAGCGGCGCACCCAGCGGTTTGAGAATCCGGTTTTTCCAGGCTATCTCATCGCGAGGATGAGTTCTTCGGAGCGCCTTCAGGCGCTGAGAAGCAATCTTGTGGTGATGACGATTCCTGTCGACAAGCCGCGCGAAGTGATTCACCAGCTGCGGCAGGTCGTCCGCGCGATGCGCGGCAATGCGGAACTCAAGAACGTCCCGATGGCCAGCAAGGCCGGTAAGTTCGTGAAGATCAAGTCCGGCCCAATGGCCGGTCTTGAGGGATATGTCGTGAACCGCGGCGGCAAGTTGTGTGTCGTCGTCAATGTCGAAGCTCTTGGCGCGGCTATTGAAGTCGCCGTCTCGCCGGAGTATATAGCGGAGTCCTGATGGCCGAGGCGCCGATATTCTCTTCTCTTTGGCTCGAAAACTTCAAGACGAGCGGCAAGCGCGAAATCGATTTCGGCCGCATCGCCTCCGTCAAGGGCAGATCCGGCGCCGATCGCTCACAGGTTTTCGACGCGATGCGCGTTCTTCACGGTATCGCTCAGGGCAAGGCGGCTTCTTGCTTTCCCGCACTGTGGTTCGGCAGCGATTGGCCGACCACGCTTTCGCTTGCCTTTGACTTTGGGGACGGCGACAGGCTGACATATTCCGCCACTCTCCAGCGCATTGACGACAAGCGCGTCCGCGTGACGGAAGAGCGCCTTGATGGCGCGGGCGACGATCTGCTTGTCCGCCGCCGCCACAGCTACACCAATGTCGCTAACAGGGAGAAAAGCGGAATCGCCACCGGCTCGTTTGCGCTCTATGACGCGGCGAAGGTTGCCGGCTCCGGCGACCCTGTCGCGCGGTTTGCCGACCTGCTCGCCAAACTCTGGCTCCTTGATCCCGACCCCAATGCCATGCGAAGCGAAATAGGCTTTGGCGTCGTGAACTCCGATTCGGGAGATTTCGCCGACTTTGCGACATGCATGGTCGTGCAGCAGCAGCAGAAGCCTTTCGCGGTCGCGATGAGGGACGCGGTATTGCGCCTCTGTCCGGGGCTGGTCGGCTACTCCGTCGAGACGAACGCCAAAGGCGTGCCATATCTCGCTGTGCGCCACATGGGCGACCTCGATTCGAGAGGCACGCCTTTCTCGCTTCCGGACAACGCGGAGAAGATTCTCTTTCTTGTCGCGTTCGTCTGCGCAGTCAATGAAAGCGCCGCTCCGATTTCCGTCATGTGGAACTCCCCGACCGGCTGGCTCGGCTCGGGCGGCGCTGCTGTCAAGACTCTTCGGCGCTCGTTCGCACATCGCGGACAGCTCGTAATGCTCTCATGAAACCCGTCTTTGCCTACCCCCGGGGGTCGCGTCCGTTTTACCCCCGGGAGGAACGACCCGCTACCCCTAGGGGCAGCGAATCTCTACCCCTAGGGGTAAAACACCTCTGCTCCCAGGGGTAAAACACCCCTGGTCCCAGGGGTAGAAAGTCCCTACCCCCGGGTGGGGTGGCCAAACGCCCCGAAATCGCCCTTATGACACTTGAAATTCCATATCTCTCCCCCACCGGCAATGGCTCTCGCTGCTACGAGAGCTTTGCGGACCCCGGCCCGCTGCCGCCCAACCTCACCGAGGTGCCCGGCTTCATCGGCGAGCTCGCTGGCTGGACCCTCGCCCACAGCCACCGGCCCAATCGCATCCTCGCCTTTACGGGCGCGCTCGCCATGCTGGCCCACTTGAGCGGACGCTGCTACACCGACCGCCACGGCACCCACACCAACCTCTACCTCGTCGTGCTCGGCGATAGCGGCATCGGCAAGGACGCTCCGCGCAAGACCAACTCGCGCCTCGCCGACCGCGTCGGCATTTCGGCTTCAATCGCGGAATCATTCGCCTCGGGCGAAGCGCTCGAAGACGCGCTGGCGAAGCGTCCCTCTTTGCTGCTGCAGGCGGACGAAGTGGCCGCCTTCTTCGGCAAGATGCGCGGCGCGGGCGGGCGGGCGATGAGCGAGCGCATAAGGCGGCTTTATACATCTAGCGATTCGACTTCTGTCATCCGCCAAAAGGCCGGTAAGCCTAACAGTGGCGCCCAGATAATATATCCCCATCTCACGCTCTTCGGCACGGGCATTCCCGGCGAGTTTCTCGAGAGCCTGACGCCGAAAGAGATTTCTGACGGACTCTTCGGGCGCTGCCTCATCCTCCGCGCCGAAGACGAGGGCGCCTATGCCTCGCCCGACGCCTTTGCGGGGTTCCCGAAGATGGTGACGGAGGCGGCTGAGATGTTCGCCGAGATTGAAGAGTCCGCCACCGAAGGCGGAGTTCTCGCCATGAAAGTCGTGGACGAGACGCCCGAGGCCGCCGAGGCGTTCGGCGAGATCGACGAGGCGATCAAGGCCTTGCGGACCGGGTTCAACAATTCCGAAATGCCCATGGCCAGCGCGGTAGTGGCCAGAATGGGCGAAAAGATCGCCAAGCTAGCGCTTCTCTGGGCGCTCTCGGAAAATCCCGAAAGCCCCAAAATCACCCGCGCGGCAGTTGAGTGGGCCGCGGCGTTTACCGTGTATGTGACTCGCTGGATGCTCTTCGAAAGCCAGTTCCATTCTGGTGAGGGCAGCTTCGGCAAGCTCCGCGACCGCGCCATCGCCACCCTTGCCCGCAACGGCGGCACGATGGACCGCCGAACGCTGCTCAGAAACCTCGGATGCGAGATTACAACCTTCAAACGACTCGTATCCACGCTACTGATTTCTGAAATCATCGATGAGCCCTCGTATGTTGAGGGAAAACTCGTGTATACTCTTAGAAAATAGAAGTTATCTCGCTGAAAAAGTGTCGGAAATCGTCGGAAATCGTCGGTAACTTCACCGACACTTTCCGACACTTTCCGACAGATTACCGACACCCAATTCGCCGATGTTTCGCTAAAACCGCCGCTTCTTGCGCAAAAACCGCCTCTTATCGTGAAACTCGAAAAATATGTCGCGCATCGCCCGCTCTAAGGGCCCTGCGCTCGCCGCGTCCGCGGTAAACATTCTTGCCATAAGTGCATAAGTAAGATGTGACTCACACCAGCACCACTTCTCTGAAACTCTGTATTTGCTGGGTGCGGCGTGAGGTCGGTGGAAACGAATGAATCGCATACAAGTGAACACAACGGCGGTTGGGGATGGTAAATCAAAGTTGTAGACCGAGTCTTGGAAATGGATATCCGCATACATTTTTCTGATTTCTTCGATATTGACTCCAAAGTACTTGAGGACTATGGGGCGTTTGATGTTTCACTGATTACCGATATGCCGGTTTTCATTGACCCGTTTAGGCTGTATGCTAGCGAAAAAAAAGAATATCAAAATCTCCATGAGCAGATAATCTCATATCTTTGTTTCTTGCGCGACTATTGCCAGACGCATGCACAGATTAGTTACTGGGAGATGCAAGAATACTTCTGTTTCCCAGAAGTTAAGAATTTGTATATGGGGTTCAGTGAGACGGGTAATAAGGGACGGGGCCTTGGCCCAGAGTTTGCGAGATTACTACATAGATGTTTTACTGGCAAACTAAAAGATTTTGGTAAGGAAACTGTAACACAAAGTAGCCATCTTGAGAAATTATGTATTATAGCCGACGGCGTTGGCAGAGATTTTGTAAGTGATTTCTCCGCAAATTTAATTAAGGGATTCTTGCTACAGTACACGGAGTGCTTTGCTCAAAAATATCTTAAAGCAGATAGGTGTGAGATACGAGCAATAAATCGAGCATATTTTGATTTTGATAAGAACGTATGGAAAGATAAGGAATACTATTTACCCATCCATGAAGATGACTTCGTCTTGCTTGCACCACGAGATGTACTTACACGCGATGAGACATGGATTAGTCATAGAGGGTTGCTAGGAAGCTTCAATAGATTGCCTTTAACAATTGGCGATGAAGCCTTAAGAAGTAAGTTAAGTGATCTGCTGGAATCGGTCCGCAACCCTTATCGAAAGATAAGCGACAAACAAAAGAAACAAGCATATCAATCATTCCTGGAGTTGCACCCCGAGATAGCCGATTGGTACATAAAGGATCAAGAAGATCATAAGGAGGATGCTCTGCTCTCGTTGTCGGAAAAGGTTTCTGACGCTGAATCAACCTTCGTAAAAGGAGCAAGGGATGCTGCTGCAAAATTGCAGGAACTTGGTTTCTACAAACAACCATTGACGTCCCTTGAAGAAGCTCGCGTTAAGATCGGCTACTTCAAAACGTTTATAGAGGACAATGATGGCTACAGGCTCTTTTATGACAAACAGGGGCGGCTATTACCTGAGACTCATATGCATTTAGCGTTCCGCTTGCTTTGGTATGGCTCTTATAAGGAGGTTGATCGCGAAGCAAATAATGGGCGAGGACCAGTTGATTTCAAGATATCATTCGGTAATGGTGATAAATGCATCATTGAATTTAAGTGGGCATCGAATCGAAAACTAAAGGATAATCTGCAGTTCCAGCCTGAAATATATGCAAAGGCTAATGGTACAAAGAACAAGATATGTGTAGTATTGTATACATCAAAGCAAGAATTGGCGAAAGTCGAAAAGGTGCTGCGTGAAATCGGGAAAACAGGTGATAAAGATATCATTTTGATAGATGCTTCAAAGAAGAAATCTGCATCCAATGTAACAGAAGAGGATTTTGATTTTGATAAAGGCTTGTTAGAAGCGTTAGATGGTATGAATAATGAGTTGGACGAAACGATAGATAATGGTGATTTCGACTTGCCGCCAATAGAACTACCTTGAATGTTAAGGTTTGGGTAATATGGGTAATCGCAATAAGTTGGTAGGGGTCCTATAAATGATCCAAGTGTTAGTAGGCGGATTGCTTGCAATTGCTGGCGGAGTCTTAGCAAGCTACGTCAATGCTGTATTTCAAAGACGTGATATGGCAGTAAAAGATCGTGCGGAGAGAACGCGAGTTTCCATTGATAATAGGAATCGTGCCTATTACGAGTTTATATCATTTCTCAATCAATTCTTGCAGTTCCTACATCCGTCTGTTGGCGAGAGTGAATACGGCAAGTACACGGCTGGATTGACACTCGTCGAACATATAAAGGCATTTGCACATGTTTTTGCTGGGGTTCAACTGTACGGTTCAAGGGTTGTGGGGCAGTTGCTGACGAGATTTTTTGACAGTTATAACGAAATTCCGGAGAAGAATTCTGCGGTTGATAAGTCCAAGTTCGACGAATTGAATGCCATAGGCGCAGAAATTATTACCCAAATGAGGTCGGAAATAGAAGCAGATATGAAGACAAATATCGGCAGTGATCTAAGTAAAGAAGATCCCAAGTTGACAAGTTCCAACAATGCATCATCGGATAAGTTTTTGTTAACGTCATTCTTAAAAGAATGGTCAAATGTGTTTATTGCGATAGCGACGGTTATTACATGTTGTATTGCAGGGTGCGAGTTTCACTCTGGGGGTGAGACTTGGCGAGAAGTGGCGGAAATGTTTATGTCAGCTGAACGGCCTGTAATTTGTGTCGAACGAGTGCCTTATTCTTCAGATGGTAAGAACCTTGATCACGAAGATTGCAGAATATTAAATTTAGGTGCTTTGCCGAGATATTATCAAGTTAGAGATGTAAAAGAATACCTCGTCATGAATTTTA
>ONWT01000075.1 GCA_900321575.1 uncultured Lentisphaerota bacterium
CGCGCAATCTCCACATCGAAGTGAGCGATACGGGGTGCGGAATCTCCAACGAGAAGCTGGCAAAGCTCTTCAATCCGTTCGTGCAGGATATCGCAAGCCGCATGAAGGCGAGTTCCGGCGACATGAAGGGCACGGGCCTCGGGCTGCCGATCGTGAAGATGATGATCGACGCGGCGGGAGGGACGATATCCGCCGAGAGCGAGCTCGGCAAGGGCACGCGGTTCATCATCGATCTGCCTGATCTCGGCATAGCCGAGGAGGCTCCCGCCAATAAGCGGAGCGCCGGAAACGATCTGAAGTTCGAGTCGCTGCCCGAGCGCGTGCTTGTCGTGGATGACATGGCGATGAACCGCAAGATTCTCAGCATACACCTCAACAACCTGAAGATCAAAGACGTCCGCTTCGCCGAGAATGGGCTGAAGGCGCTCGACGAGATGAAGGAATGGCTACCTGACGTGGTGCTGACCGACATGTGGATGCCCGATATGGACGGCGCCAGCCTCGCCGAGGCGATGAAGAAAGATGCGCGGCTTGCGGGGATACCTATCGTCGCCGTGACGGCAGACGTGGATGTCGGTTCGAAGTACGATCTTGGTCTGTTCGCCAAAGTGCTGTCCAAGCCCATTACGGGCGACAAGCTCAAGGCGCTGTTCGGGGTGGGGTGATGAATGAAACTGCTGGTGTCGTGCATACCTTATGACGGAGGGAAAAGCGGAATATCGGTGTATGTCCGCGAAGTTGTTGCGGCTCTCGAGGCGCAAGGCCACGAATTGTCGCTTCTGAAGAAACCGGACGGCAACCCCGTCTACAGCATGCTTTGGCATCTGTTCGTGCTGCCGTTCTGGATCGCCGCGCACAAGCGCGAATTCGACGGCTTTGTGATTTGCGCGGCGAACAGGCGGATGTGCGCGTGGTATCCGCTGCCCACGGTGGCGACGGTGCACGATTTGGCGAACTTCCACATTCCGGGCAAGTATTCGCGTTTGAGGATGTTCTATCTCGCCTACGTGTTGCCTTTCTTCGCGAAGCGCGCGCAGCGGCTTGTCGCGGTGAGCGGCGCGACGAAGACGGATATGATGCGCTATTGGCGCTGCAGGGACGAAGACGTGACGGTTCTCTACAACGGGCTTTCGGGCGCCGAGTCGATCAAGCCGGCAAAGCGGCGTGGCGAGTCGATTCTATACATATCGCGCATCGAGCACCCCGGCAAGAACCATCTCCGCCTGATCGAGGCGTACGGGCGTCTGCCGCGTAATCTGGCCGAGGCCCATCCGCTCGTTGTCGCGGGTGCCGATTGGAAAGACGCCGAAGTCGTGCACGAAGCGGCGCGGAAGTCTCCCAATGCGGATTGCATACGCTTCATCGGGTTTGTCCCGTCCGACAAGATCGAGGAATTGTGGCAGTCGACAGGGTTTTATGTCTTCCCCAGCCTGTTCGAGGGCTTCGGCCTTTCGCTTGTGGAGGCGATGGCCCGCGGAATACCGTGCGCCTGTTCGGACAACGGCGCGCTAGGCGAGATAGCTGCGGATGTGGCGATGACATTCGATCCGTACGACACGGGCTCGATCGCCGCGGCATTGGAGGCGCTGCTCTCCGAGACCGCTGAGGCGAGGACGGCGCGAATCGAAAAGGGGCTTTTGCACGCGAAGCGCTTTTCGTGGGCAGACCATGCGGCAGGCATCGCCAAACTGATAGAGCGCGAGATCGCCGACAGGAAAGCCGTGTCGAGGCTGTTCGGCATACCCGTCGCGAAAGTGACCGAGGCGGAGGCGGTGGACCGGATTGTCGACATGGTGAAGGGTCCCCGTCATGGCAAGGCCGCGTTTGTCGCCACGCTGAATGTGGATTTCGTGTCCAATGCGGTGACTGGGTGGCCGTTTTCGGGCAACGACGAGCTCTGGGGCTATCTCAGGAACGCGGACTTTGTCACTGCGGACGGTATGCCCATTGTGCTTCTGTCGCGTCTGCTCGGCAATGCGCTGCCCGTGCGCGTGACAGGCGCCGATTTGGTGCCGGCGATATGCAGGCGCTTTGCGAAAGAGGGCCTTTCGGTCTATGTGCTCGGCGGCGAACGGAGCGCTCTCGAAGAAGCCTTCGCCAAGATGGACATCGCCGGCCTCAAGATCGCCGGTCTCGATCCTGCCTTCGTCAATCTGGATGAAGAGCAGAGCGACATAATCGAGCGCATAAACAAGGCCAGGCCCGATCTGCTTTTCGTCGCGCTGGGCAATCCCAAACAGGAGATCTGGATGGGCCGCAACGCCGCGAAGCTCGATGTCGGCGCGATGATCGGCATAGGCGGAACGTTCAACTTCATTGCCGGCCGCGTCAAGCGTGCCCCGAAATGGGTGCAGAAGTGCGGCGCGGAGTGGATTTACCGCATCTGCCAAGAGCCCGGCCGGCTTTGGAAGCGTTATGCCTACGGCTTGGCGAAGTTCTCCTGGCTGTCGCTGCGCCATCTTCTCGGGGGCTTTGCCTGATGAAGATTGCGCACGTACTGCGCCGCCTTTCGTTCAAAGACTGGGGCGGCACCGAACAGGTAGTGTGGAACATAGCCGTCGCGCAGGCCAAGGCCGGGCATGACGTAAGGCTTTTTGCGACCACGGCGCTCTGCGGCAATTTGCGCGAGACGGTCTCGGGGCTGGAGATATTCCGCTTCAGGCCGGTATATCCGTGGTTTCCCATGACGGCGAAGCTGTCCGCCGAACTCGACCGCAAGGGGGGTAATCCGTTCGTGCCGGGCTTGGGGCGCGCTCTTGAAGAGTGGCGGCCAGATGTCATACATTGCCACGCAATGGCGCGCATTGCGGAATTATGCCTGCGAACGGCGGCGAAGATCGGCGCGAAGTGCGCGATATCCTTGCATGGAGGCGGCGCGAACGTGCCTTTGGCGGAGGCGAAGAGCCTAAAGGCGCCTACGAGGGGATTGTTCCCCTGGGGGAAGATTCTCGATGTCGCAATGCGCTGGACGAGGCGCGTTCCGGAGGATTTCGACGGCATAGTCTGCGTAGGTGAAGACGAGTATCAAGCCTTCAAATCGCGGGGGTTCAATGCGATATATCTGCCCAACGGGGTGGATTCGTCGCTGTTCGCCGGCGAAGGGGCGCGCAAGACGCGCCACGGCGGATTGACGCGTCTTCTCTGCGTGGCGCGTATCGACCGGCAGAAAAACCAGATGATGCTTGTCGAAGCCCTCGGCAGAAGGCGCGACATAGAGGTTCGGCTCGTCGGGCCTGTCACGCAGCCCGATTACAAGACCGAGCTCGAAAAGCGCGCCGAGGAACTTGGCGTTTCGCAGAGACTTTCTTTTGCTGGTTCGCTCGCGCCCGCGAGCAAGGAACTCGTAAACGAATACCGCAACTCGGACGTCTTCGTCCTACCAAGTCGCCATGAGCCGTTCGGCATTGTGGTGCTCGAGGCGTGGGCTTCGGGGCTGCCTGTCGTGGCTAGCGATGTAGGGGGGCTGGGCAGACTCTGCTCGGCGCATCCCGGCGCCGCAGTGCTGTTCAGGGCCGGCGACGAAAAGGGATTCGACGAGGCGCTTGAAAAGGCCATGAAAAACGGCGACTCGCTCGGAGCCGCCGGTCTCGGCGCTTCGCGGCAGTACGATTGGGGCGTTCTGAGCGCGAAGCTTGAGGCTTTTTACCTCAGCATGTGATTTCGGGCAGTCTTGCAAACCCCTCGGCCAAGTCGGCGTCGGTAGGTATGTAGTCGTCCATTTCGCCGTCGTTGAACTTGCCGTAGGCAACCATGTCGAAATAGCCGGTGCCTGTCAGACCGAAGACGATCGTCTCTTCGCGTCCCTCGGCTTTGCACCGCAGCGCTTCATCGATCGCGACGCGTATCGCGTGCGAAGATTCGGGCGCGGGGAGAGTGCCCTCGGTGCGGGCGAACAGAGTCGCGGCTTCAAACACCTTGGTCTGCTCGACGGAAGTCGCTTCTATGAGTTTCTGGTCGTAGAGCTCCGAAATCAGAGCGCTCATGCCGTGATAGCGCAGTCCCCCGGCGTGCGAAGCGGAAGGTATGAAGTTCGAGCCGAGCGTATACATCTTCTGGAGCGGGCATACGCGGCCCGTGTCGCAGAAGTCGTATGCGTAGCGCCCGCGCGTCAGCGAAGGGCAGCTTGCAGGCTCGACGGCGATTATCCTGTAGTCGTTCTCGCCGCGCAGCTTTTCGCCGATGAACGGCGTGGCAAGTCCGGCCAGGTTGGAGCCTCCGCCGGCGCAGCCGATTATCACATCGGGCTTGACGCCAAGCTTTTTCATCGCGGCCATTGTTTCGAGCCCGATTACCGATTGGTGCAGGCAGACTTGATTGAGCACGCTGCCCAGCAGATATCTGGCGTTCGGCATCTTCGACGCCGCTTCGACAGCCTCGGAGATCGCGCACCCAAGGGACCCCGTCGTGTTGGGATGTTCCTCGTTGATCTTGCGGCCGATTTCGGTGGTCATCGACGGCGAAGGCGTTACATCGGCCCCGTACGTGCGCATCACTTCTCGGCGGAAAGGCTTCTGCTCGTAGGAGCACTTCACCATGTAGACGTGGCACTTGAGATTGAAGAACGCGCAACCCATCGAAAGGGCGGTTCCCCACTGCCCTGCGCCGGTTTCGGTAGTAACGTCGGTAAGCCCTTGTTCTTTGGCGTAGTAGGCCTGGGCTATCGCGCTGTTCAGCTTGTGCGAGCCGGACGTGTTGTTGCCCTCGAACTTGTAATAGATTTTCGCAGGCGTGCCAAGCGCCTTCTCGAGAAAGTACGCCCGCACCAGCGGCGAAGGGCGATACATCTTGTAGAAGTCGCGCACCTTCTGCGGTATCGGAATATATGGCGTATTGTCGTCAAGCTCCTGCCTGACGCATTCCTTGCAGAAGACATGCTCCAGCTCGCTCGCGGTGACAGGTTTCATGGTGGCGGGATTCAGCAGCGGCGCAGGCTTCTTCTTCATGTCTGCGCGCACATTGTACCACGCGTCGGGCAATTCGCTTTCGGACAGATATGTTTTGTAAGGCACGTTATTCATGGTGCGAATTATACCAAATTTGCGCCGCCTTGTGTAAATCGGCCACAATGTCTGCAATAAATATGGTATAATATATGCAATTGTACATATGCGAGAAAGGCAAGATATGGATTTCAAAGAATTGATGCAGCGGTTCGCCGACAAGTTCGGCATCGGGGATATAAACGTCCAGAATGATACTGTTGCGTTCGAAATTGACGGTGTGGTTTTTGGCTTTATCCATAATCAGGCCGATGAGACGATTACGGTAGTGGCAGATCTGGGCCACAAGTCCATAAACGCTGACGGAGTGTTTGGCGGTCTCATGCTGCAGTCGAACTTTCTGTTCCAGGCGACCAAGGGGGCGACAATCTTTCAGAATCCCGAAAACGAGGCGTATGGCATAGAGCAGATGTTCCGTCTGGTCGATCTTGATGCCGACGCGCTTGCGATGCATGTCGAGAGGCTTGCGAATATCGCCGACGATTGGAGGGCGATATTGTCCGGCTGCATGAAGGTAGAGAAAGCGGCCGAGGCGATAAAGGCCGAACACAGCGAGACAATTCCGCTGGCCGGCGACGATTTCATGCGCGTTTGATGCGCATCGCTTTGTTTGCGGTCGAGGCTCGGTTCCCTGTAGGATTGCCGTGAAATCGCCTTTTGCGCCCGTGCTTTGACTTCGGGTGGGTTTTTTAGGTATAATACGCAATATGCTTTTGAAGATAGAGGATTTGGACGTCTCGTTCAGAAATGACGAGGGTGAAGTCACACAGGCCGCAATTGACGTGAATCTGACGCTCGATCGCGGCGAGGTGCTTGGTATTGTCGGCGAGTCTGGCTCAGGCAAGAGCTCGGTCTCCATGAGCGTTGCGCGGCTTCTGCCGAGTCCGCCTGCGTTCTATCCGAAGGGGCGCATCCTTCTGGACGGGGAGGATACTCTGACGATGCCGCTGCCGAAGTTGCGCAAGCTTCGCGGAAAGCGCATCGGCGTGATTTTTCAAGATCCCATGGGTTCGCTGTCGCCATTGCACAGAATCGGCGAGCAGCTTGTCGAGACGATATTGTTGCATGAAGACATGACGAAGCAGGCCGCGCGCGCGATGGCGCTCGAGTGGCTTGGCAAGGTCGGCATACCCGACCCGCTGTCGAGGGCGATGGCGTATCCCCACGAGCTTTCGGGCGGCATGCAGCAACGCGTGATGATCGCGATGGGGCTCATGCTGGGGCCCGATCTCGTGATCGCAGACGAGCCTACGACTGCGCTGGATGTCACGATACAGGCGCAGGTGCTGCGTCTCATGAAGCGTCTGCACCAGGCCAACAGCGGTGTTCTTCTCATAACGCACGACCTTGGCGTGGTCTCGCAGATGGCGACGAAACTGGCAGTCATGAAGAATGGCCGTGTGGTGGAGACGACGGACGATCCGGCGGCGTTTTTCGAGTGTCCAAAACATCCCTACTCGAAGGAACTTGTCGGCGAGGCTCGCAAGATGGAGCTTGAGACATGAAGCGCAAGCGGGTCGGCATAATCGGGGCCGGACGTTTCGGCATGTCGCTCGCCGAGTCGATGACGAACGCAGGGATGGAGGTGATTCTGATCGACCGCAATCGCCCGGCCATGCAGTCCGCAAGCGAATTTGCGACGGCGATCCAGGGCGACGCGACGCAGCCGCATGTCCTGGAGGAGGCCGGCTTTGGCGAGTGCGACGTGGTTGTCGTGGCGATAGGCTCCAACATAGAGGCGTCCATGATGGCTACGGCGAACTGCAAAGAGATAGGCGTCGAGACGGTCATTTCGAAGGCGTCGAGCGAGCTGCACGGCAAGATTCTGCGCCGCATCGGCGCGGATTCCGTGGTATACCCCGACCGCGACAGCGCCCATCGGCTTGCGCGCGCACTGACGAATCACGACGCGATCGATTTTCTCGAGGTTTCGGAGGGCTACTCCATAGCTGAGATAGATGTGCCCGAAGAGATGCTGGGCAAGACGCTGGCCGAGGCGGATTTCCGAAAGGAGACGGGGCTGACGGTGCTTTGCATACGCCGCGCCGCTGAAGACCCCAAAAAGCCTCGCACTGTCATCATTCCGCAAGCATCCGAATGCATGACTGTTGCCGACCGGCTCATAGTGTTCGGCGAGACGAAAAAGCTGGACGAGATTTCCTGATATGAGCCGCTTCGTCATACAGGGCCGCAAGACGGTCGGCGGCGTACACAACGTTTCCGGCAACAAAAATGCGGCTTTGCCTATGATTGCGGCTTCGTTGTTGACGGCAGAGCCAGTCAAGCTTACAAACGTGCCCGACATACTAGACGTCGAGACGATGCTGTCTGCGGCCAGAGGTTTTGGCGTCAAGGTGGAGCGAGACAGGGCGAACAAGACGGTGACTTTGACGGCGGCCAGGTTGAGGGTTTCCACGATATCCCGCGATATTGCGGCGAAGATTCGCACCAGCTTTCTGTTCGCGGGGCCGCTGTTGGCCCGTCTCGGGCGTGCGTCTTTGCCGCCGCCGGGCGGCGATGCGATAGGCCACAGGCGGCTCGACACTCATTTTTCGGGCTTCAAGGCGCTCGGCGCCAAAGCGATTTCCGGCAAGAAACTGCTTCGGTTCAAGGGGTCGCTGAGAGGCGCGAAGATACTCCTTGACGAGGCTAGCGTCACGGCGACGGAAAACATTTTGATGGCCAGCGTCATGGCGAAGGGGGTTACGGAAATCTACAATGCGGCATGCGAGCCGCATATATGCGATCTCGTAGCGATGCTCAACTCTATGGGCGCGAAGATTTCGGGCGCAGGCTCGAACCGGATAACCGTCGAGGGCGTACCGTGTCTGGTCGGGTGCGAGGCCAGGGTCGGGTGCGACTATATCGAAGCGGGCAGTTACATCGCGGCGGCGGCGGTCACTGGCGGCGATCTGATTTTGACGGGGATTGACGTCGAGCCTTTCGCAGTGCTTGCGGGGGCGTTCGCCCGTTTCGGCGTCACATGGAGCATCGACGCGAAAGAGAAGACGCTTCACTATTCTCCTCGGCGCAAGCTCAGAATGAAATACGATTTGGGCGATGCGATACCTGCGTTGTCGGACGGAACGTGGCCGGCGTTTCCGTCGGATTTGATGTCCATCTTGATTGTGCTTGCCACGCAGGCGAGGGGAACTTGCCTGTTTTTCGAGAAAATGTTCGAGAGCCGCCTGTATTTCGTCGATCATCTCAGACAGATGGGCGCCAAGATAGTGCAGTGCGACCCGCATCGCGTTGTGGTGACCGGGCCTTCGCAGCTTTACGGCGGCGTTGTCACGTCGCCAGATATACGCGCGGGAATAGCCTTGGTGATAGCGGCGCTCGCGGCGAAAGGAGAGACGGTCATACTGGGCGCGGAAACAGTTGATCGCGGTTATGTGGCCGTCGAGCATTCCTTGTCCGCCCTTGGGGCGGATATAGCGAGGTTGGACTAGGGGAGGGCTTCTTGATGTTCGGCAAGATCGAAAAGTCGATTTGGAAGTTTCTTCTCTGCGGACCAGGAATATCATTCCGCATGGGCAAGTATTTCGGGGAGTCCATTCTTGTCGGACTCATCACTGGCTTTGTCGTTGTAGGATTCAGGTATATGCTCGAGTTCGGGCGCGAATTCATATTGGAAGGTCTTGGCGGGCACAAGTTTCTTTCGAAGTTGACAGACGGTGCGGCCTTCGCGGGGCTGTATTCCAATGACAGCCTGCTGGATCCGCACCGCTGGCTTCTCGTCGTATTGCCGGCCATTGGCGCGCTTCTCGGCTATCTGCTCATAAAGAAATTCGCCAGCGTCGAGCATGCTCGCGGCACAGGCAGCGCAATCACGGCCTATCATCAGCGCGGAGGATACATTACTGGCGCGGTGATACCGATAAAGTCGGCCGCTTCCGTGTTGACTGTCGCTTCTGGAGGTTCCGCAGGGTACGAAGGCCCTGTCACGCTCATAGGCGCATCGTGCGGTTCTCTTGTCGCGCGCTGGCTCAATCTGTCCATCCGTGCACGCCGCATATTGATGGCTGCGGGTTTGGCGGCGGGTATAAGCGCTCTCTTCCAGGCGCCGCTCGCTGGGGCCATATTCGGGGCGGAGATATTTTATTCCTCCACCGATCTGGAGTACGAAACGCTAATGCCGAGCTTTATCGCTTCGGCTGTCAGTTATACGGTTTTTGCGTATTTCTTCGGGTGGAATCCGCTTTTTGTCATGCCACCGGATTGCGCATATACGAACGGTCTGAGGCTTCTGCCGTATTTCGTGCTTGCTCTGGCGGTCACTTTTGGCGTAAGATTCTACATTTCGTTCTTCAGGAGCACCGAAAAGTGGTTTAGCGACCTCAAATCGCCCGGCTGGACCAAAGTCGTCATAGGCGGTCTCGTTACGGGTGTCATCGGTTTTTTCTTTCCGGATATTCTGGGCACGAGCTATTCTGTGATACAGGCCAGCTTCACGGCGGGCGAAAGCGAACTTTTCGAAGATTTCGGCCCTCTGACGATTGCGGGGTTTGTATGCTTCTTCTTCATGAAGGCGATCGCCACGTCGTTTACGGTCGGTTCCGGCGGGTCGGGCGGCGTGTTCGCGCCAGCAATTGTCTGCGGCGGCACTCTCGGCGCTGCGGTAGGGCTGTTCTTTGCGCATGTTCTGCCGCCGTCATTCGGCGTGATACACCCCGCGTCGTTCGCGCTTCTGGGCATGGCCGGCTTTCTTGCGAGCGCAATACGGATTCCGATCACCGCGATAGTGATAGTGGCCGAGATATCTGGTAACCACAGCTTGCTTTTGCCGGCGATGTGGGTGTGCGGCATAAGCTTCTGGCTCAATAGCGGATGGTCGCTGTACAGAAGCCAGCCGCATAGCCGCGAATCCTCGCCAGTACATGGTTTCAATTGAGGCATCTTATGAAAACAATAAAGAAAATATTCTCTACAACTCTTGTCTTGGCGTTCTTCGGCGGTGCCGGATATACATTCTGGTGGTGGAACGACGGCGTTTCGCACCGTGAAATACGCGATACGGTGAAAACCGAATCGCAGGCGGTGAAGACGCTGATGGAGGAAAGGTGCGATGCTATAGACGCCAGATGCGACCAGATCGACGCGCGTACCACGTCGATGGACGCGCAGCTCGACCGCATAGAAGCCAAGCTGGACGCGCTAATCCGCCTGGCGACGACTCCGCAGTTGCCTGACGGCATGCAGCCCATCGCCGATTGACCCCAAATATGGTATAATATCCGCAATGTCCGACACTGCCCAACATATAGCGCTGCCGCTCAAGTACCGTCCGATGACATTTGACGATGTCGTCGGGCAGGAGCATGTGGTGAAAACTCTTCGGCACGCGATAGAGGCCGGCAGAGTCGCAAACGCATACCTTTTTATCGGTCCCCGCGGAATTGGCAAGACCACTTTGTCGCGAATCTTCGCCAAGGCGCTCAACTGCCAGAATCCGCGCGGAGTCGAACCTTGCGGAGAATGCGTGAACTGCCGCGAAATCGCGGCGGGCCGTTCGCTCGACGTGACCGAGCTGGATGCGGCGTCGCACAATAAGGTCGACGACGTGAAGCCCATCATCGAGACAGTCGGCTTCAAGCCAGCCTCGTCGCGCTACAAGATATACATCATCGACGAGTGCCATATGCTCTCCAGCGCGGCGTGGAACGCGCTGCTGAAGACGCTTGAAGAGCCGCCGCCCCATGTGCGTTTCATATTCGCGACGACCGAGGGCGACAAAGTGCTGCCGACCATCATATCGCGATGCCAGAGATTCGATTTGAGGAGAATACAGACTAACGATATAGTGTCGCGTCTGCGCCATGTCTGCGATTGTGAAGGGATTGTGGCCGAAGAGGATGCTCTTCTGGCGATTGCCCGCGGCGCGGAAGGCGGCATGCGAGACGCTCTCTCGTCCCTCGATCAGCTGATCTCATTCAAGGGCGACAAAGTGACGGAAGAGGATGCCCTTGGCGTATTCGGGCTGGTTTCGCGAGCCGCTCTGGAGACGCTCGCCGGCGCGATTCTCTCGGGCGACACGGCGCAGATACTTTCTTCCATTGAAGTGTTCGATTCGGCGGGTAAGAATATGCGCCGTCTGTCGGGCGAGCTTTTGCAGCACTTTCGCAATCTCGTCGTGGTGCAGGCGTTGGGCCCGGGCGCAAAATCTCTCACGGCCACGCCGGATCAGATCAAAGTCCTTGTCGAGCAGGCGAAATCGGTCGATGCGGGGCGCGTTTTTCGCATATGCGACCAAATTGCCGATATGGAAGACAAGCTTCGCTATGTGCTGAGCGTGAGAACGCTTATCGAAATGTCTTTGATACGAGCTTCCCGCATAGCGACGACCGCGACCATAGAAGAGCTCATGCGGGCCGTGCGTGCGCTCAGAACAGATGGCGGCGCGGCGAACATCGAGATTCGCATGCCGCAGAAGGCAGCGCCAGCCCAAGCGACGGTCGAAGCTGCTTCACCGTCGCCCGAGCCGCAGAGTGCCGCTTGCGAGTCGGCAAAATCAAGCGGCGCCATCAATCGGCATGATATACTGAACGACGACAAGTTGAACGATATACTTTCGATTTTCCCCGGGTCGACTATAGTGGACATAAAGGAGACCAGATAATCATATGAACTTCTTATCTTGCGGTTGGCTTTGGATGTATCTGGGAGCGGTTTTGATGCTTATGGAGTTGCTGGCTCCCGGATTTGTCGTATTTTTCTTCGGCCTATCGGCGGCTACGGTCGGCATGTTGCGTTTTGCTTTCGACGGGTGGTTCGATCTGACGTGGCAATTGTCCGCGTTTTCCGTGCTTTCCGTGCTTTACATCATATTCCTGCGCCGTTGGATGCAGAAGATTTTCGCCGGCAAGGTGGAGACTTCGGGCGCGGATATTGAAAACCCAAACTTTGGGCGTCTCGGCAAAGTGACGACTCCGATAAGACCCCCGTTGCCCGGACGTGTGATGGTCGGCGATGCGGAATGGTCGGCAGAAGCCGACTCGCCGGTCGAGGCTGGCGCCAATGTGAGGGTGATAGCCCAGAATAACCTTACCATAAAGGTGGAATCCGTGTGATTTAGTTCAAAAAAAAGGAGTCATATATGGTCAGTGGAGGATTGATATTCGTCGCGATAGTCGCGTTTATCGTATTGGTTGCGATAATGAAAACTGCTGTTATCGTGCCGCAAAAGGCCGCCTTTATCGTGGAAAGGCTTGGCCGCTATCGCTGCACGCTTGATGCCGGTTTTCACATACTAGTTCCGTTCTTCGACAGGATTGCCTACAAGCATACGCTTAAGGAACAGGCGATAGACGTGCCTCCGCAGGAATGCATCACGAAAGACAATATCGCGGTTTCCGTGGACGGCATTCTCTATATGCAGGTAATGGACGCAGCGAAGGCGAGCTACGGTATCGGCAACTACCTTTTCGCCACGACTCAGCTCGCGCAGACGACAATGCGCTCCGAAATGGGCAAGCTTGATCTCGACCGCAGCTTTGAAGAGCGCACGTCAATAAACGCCGCCATCGTCGCAGCGGTCGACAAAGCGAGCGATCCGTGGGGAATCAAAGTAACGCGCTACGAGATCAAAAACATAACTCCGCCGCAGTCCATTCGCGATGCGATGGAGAAGCAGATGCGCGCCGAACGCGAGAAGCGGGCGATGATTGCGGAGTCAGAAGGCGAGCGGCAGTCGAAGATCAATCGCGCAGAGGGCGAGCGGCAGGAGGCCATTGCGCTTTCGGAGGGCGAGAGGGCCCGACGGATTAACGAGGCGGAGGGCCGTGCCAAGGAGATATTACTTGCCGCCGAAGCTCAGGCGGAAGGCATTACGAAGGTCGCCGAGGCGATCAACAGCAAGGGTGGTCTGGAGTCGGTCAACATGCAGCTCGCCCAGCAGTATCTTGCGCAGTTCGGCAATTTGGCCAAGACGAACAATACCATGATCATTCCGTCGAATCTGGCGGATGTCGCTGGGGTGCTCAAGGCCTGTACGAGTGTCATAAAGAAGGTTCAGTGATCTTGCGTTGCGAAACAGCCAAAGTCGTAGAGCATCGCGAAATAGGTTCGGGATACCGCTATATCGTGTTTGATACGCCTAAAATGGCGGGCGACATGATACCCGGCCAGTTCGTGCATGTCAAGATTCCTTCGTTGGAAGCGAGCGCTTTGAGGCGTCCGTTCAGCGTCTTTGACGCGGAAGAAGGGCGCGTGCATGTGCTATACAAGACGGTGGGGCGCGGTACTGCCGCGCTCAACAGCGTGCGAACTGGCGATAGCGTGAGCGTGATGGGTCCGTTGGGGCACGGCTTTCCGTCGCAGTGCAATGGCGTCGCGTTGCTTGTCGGGGGCGGATATGGCGTCGCGCCTCTCCATTTCCTGGCGAAGCGGCTCAAAGCGGCGGGCCATGGTTCGATAGAGGTGTTTATCGGTGGCAGGACGAAGGACGATTTGCTGGCTGTCGACAGGTTTCGGGCCATGGGCGTAGGGGTGCACCTTGCGACGAATGACGGCAGTGAAGGCGTAAAGGGGCTTGTGACAGATCCCCTAGACGACGAGCTTGCGAGGATTCGGGCGTCGGACGGCAAGTTCGAGTTGTTTGCCTGCGGGCCGGATCCGATGCTGAAGGCCGTTGCCATGAGGGCGACAGGCACTTCTTCGCGCGGATGGATCTCGATGGACCGCCATATGATATGCGGAGTCGGCGCATGTTACGCCTGCATACAGAAAACGGTGCGAGGCAATTCCCGGTGTTGTGTGGAGGGCCCTGTTTTTAGGGCCGAGGATCTTGTTTGGGAGTAAAGCGATGGTCGATACGAGCGTTGATCTGGGCGGATTGGACATGGCGACACCCATCGCAACAGCGAGCGGAACCTTCGGCTACGGTTTCGAATACTCGGGCTCGATGGATTACTCGAAACTCGGGGCGGTTACCGCCAAAGGCATTCGTCTTGATTCATGGCCAGGCAATGCAATGCCGCGCCACTGCGAGGTTCCTGGCGGGCTTGTCAACGCAATCGGGCTTCAGGGGACTGGTATTGAACATTTTCTGGATATTACCGTTCCGCACTATATGTCGCAGATCGGGTCCGCCCCGCCGATGATCGTCAACATCTGGGGAGGCAGCATAGACGAGTACTCCGAAGTCGCAAGGCGACTTACAGAGGCTTCTGCCACGAAAGAGTGCTCGGCGATTCGCGCGATAGAATGCAATGTGAGCTGCCCGAATGTCAAGGAGGGCGGCCATACTTTCGGACAGGACCCCAAAGTCCTTAACGAGCTCGTCTCTGCCGTCCGGGAGAAGACCAATCTGCCGCTAATCGTGAAACTTGCGCCGAATGTGCCCGATATCGGAGTCTATGTCAGAGCGTGCGAAGACGGTGGCGCGGACGCGCTTTCCATGATAAACACCATCCCTGCGATGGTAATCGACATCGAGAAGCGGCGCCCTGTCCTGGCGAACAGGACCGGAGGCCTTTCCGGCAAGGGGGTGCATCCTGCCGCCGTGAAGATAGTGTATGATGCCCACAGGGTCACAAAGCTGCCCATATTGGCGATGGGGGGCGTTTACGAGGCGAAGGACGCCATAGAGTTTCTCTTGGCGGGGGCTACTGCGGTAGCGGTGGGCACGGCCTCGTTTACGGAGCCTGCGACAGCGGAAAATGTATTCGACGGAATCGTTTCGTATTGCGAAAGACATGGTTTCGATTCTGTTTCGCAAATCACCGGGGCTCTTCTCGCGTAACGGTATATGTGGTATAATACAGGCAGATGGAACATCTAGCGATAATAATGGACGGTAACGGAAGGTGGGCGAAAGCCCGCCACAAACCGCGTCTCTCCGGCCATCGCGCTGGGGCCGAGGCCCTTGATCGCGTAATGCACTACTGTCGAGATGCCGGCATAAAATATCTTACGGTATATGCGTTCTCGACGGAAAACTGGAAGCGGTCCAAGGCCGAAGTGTCTGGGTTGATGAAGTTGCTGTCGTCATTCATCAAGAGCAAGGAGAAGGAACTCGTCGCGAACGGCGTGCGCTTTCGTGTCGTTGGCCGCAAGGCGGATCTTTCGCCGAAGCTCCAGAAGGAGATAGCCGGACTGGAAGAGCGTACGAAGGGCGGCGGTTTTACTCTTGCCGTGGCTCTCAGCTACGGCGGAAGGGCCGAGATAATCGATGCGGCGAATGAATGGCGGCGCGCCAATCCCAAGGATGATCTCACGGAGGAGTCGTTCCGCGCTTTTCTTTACGCGCCGGACATACCAGATCCGGATTTGATCGTGAGAACGAGTGGAGAGGTCCGCACAAGCAATTTTCTGCTGTGGGAGTCCGCCTACAGCGAATACTATTTCACCGATGTTCTTTGGCCTGATTTTGACAGGGCGGAGTTTGATAAAGCTCTGGCTTCCTATGGGAAGCGTGAGCGCCGAATGGGAGGGAGACTGAAAAAATGAACCCGGTAGCGAAACGCACATTCACTGGTATTTTTGTCGGGCTGATGGTCATATGCGCCGTCTTGTTTGCGCCGCCTGTGGTCATAGCGCCTGTGGTGGGCGTTCTTGCCGTGCTTGCGCTCGCCGAATATTTCTCGCTTTTGGGGAAAAAGGGAGTCGAAAGGTCGTTTCTTTCCGTGCTTGGCGCCGTCGTCGGTGCCGCGGTGATCGTATGCGGGCTTTCGTTTCTGGCGCTGATCGCCGCTCGTTTCGGCAATGTGATGTTGCTCTATGTCATAGCGATAGTGAAATTCTCCGATGTGGGCGGTTTTGCGTTCGGTCTCAGTTCGGCCAAGCTGATGAAAGGCGGCAACCACAAGATGTGCCCTGCGATTTCGCCCAACAAGAGTTGGGAGGGTATGGCGGGCTCTGTGTTCGCTTCGTGCCTTGTCTCCTGTTGTTTCATGCCGGCGACGCACTTTTCCTTGGGCAAGGCTTTGGCGTTCGGCGCAGTTGCCGCGATTGTCGGTACGGCGGGTGATTTGGTGGAGTCCAAGTTTAAGCGTTGGGTCGGCGTGAAGGACTCTTCCACAATGAAGATCACCAACGGGATGGGTGGATTTCTTGACATGTTCGATTCGCTCATGTTCGCGCCTGTGCTGTTGTATCCGTTTATCTGATGACTAGAAGCCGGGCAGCATGGGTGTCGTTTTTGTCGACGCGCCTCGTCGGTGCCGCCGTCGATGCGGCCATTGTCGGCGCGGCCTATCTGTTCGCTTTTGTCTTGCGGTTTGACTTTGCGGAACCTTCGTGGGGGTGGCGCAAGGTCGCCATGTCGTATTTGACAGTATGTGCGGCGCATCTCGTTTCTCTTGCGCTGTGCGGCTGTTATCGCCTTGCCTGGCGCAGAATTGCCGTGCCTCAGTTGCCTAGATACATCTGCGCCACGGCGCTGGCGGCGTTGCTTCTTACGACGATGCGGTTTTTGCTGCCCGAGTTGGGGTTCGCGCACATACGTCCGCCATATTCGATAACGGTCATCTGCTTCTTTCTCGCCACGATAGGCATTGTCGGAGTGCGCTATGCGTGGCGCCTATACTGGCTTTCGGGCCAAAGGGATGTCGAGCTGCTTGAGCGCTGCGAAAACACGTTCGACAATTCCGTATCGGCCAGATTCTTTGCCGGGCGGGTCGTAATGGTCACCGGAGCGGGCGGGTCTATAGGGTCTGAGATCGTTCGCCAGGTCGCCGCCGCAGGCGCGAAGAAGATTCTCATGGTGGAGAGAGGCGAGAACGCGCTCTATGAGATAAATCGCGAAATGGTGCGTTCGAGGTGCGCTTCCGCCGTAAAGCCTCTTATGGTGGATTGCGGTGACGTCAGGCATATTAAAGCGCTGCTTGAAGAGGAAAAGCCATCGGTCGTGCTTCATGCTGCGGCGTACAAGCATGTCCCGATGGTCGAGATGAATCCCGAAGAAGGATGGCGGAACAACACCGAGGTGACGCGCTGCCTCGCGGAATTGGCTGCGGAGAGCGGCGTGGAGCGGTTTGTGCTGATTTCGACGGACAAAGCCGTAAACCCCGTTTCCGTCATGGGCAAGACGAAGCTTGCGGCGGAACAGGCGATAATGGCTCTCAATGGAACTTCCTCGACATCGTTCTGTGCGGTCCGGTTCGGCAATGTATTCGGGTCGTCAGGTTCGGTCGTGCCGCTGTTCCGCGAACAGATCGCCCATGGCGGACCGGTAACGGTCACCCACCCTGACATGCGGCGCTACTTCATGACGATACAGGAGGCCGTCTGTCTGGTGCTTCAGGCGGCGTCTCGCAAAGAAAGGGCGATATATACGCTGGATATGGGTGAGCCCGTGCGCATACTGGATTTGGCCGAGAATATGATTTCGCAGGCAGGATTCCGTCCGTATGTGGACATGCCAATCGTATTTACGGGAATACGCCCCGGCGAGAAAATCTTCGAAGAAATCGATGTCTCGGAACGGTCGGCGTTCAAAACCGATATGGCGAAGATATATGTGACCAAGCCTGATGTCGCAGGTGTGGTGGGCAGGGGTAAATGAGGTTTGACATATGCAGAATGACGAAAAGAATGGTTTGATGCCGTATCTTTCGGTCTGGGCCGTGTTGGCGCTCTCGTTCGGTTATGCCGTAGGCTGGGGCGCCTTTGTCATGCCGGGAAGGGTGTTTTTGCCGAGCGCAGGCCCGCTTGGCACGGTCATTGGCATTGTTGTAGGTGCCTTGGCCATGGGCATATTTGCCCTTAACTACCACAGAATGGTTCTTCGCGGACCCGATCCGGGCGGCGCATATGGGTTCGCCCGCAAAGCATTCGGCGCAGATCACGGATTTTTCGTTTCGTGGTTTCTCTGTCTCACCTATATTGCGATTCTCTGGGCCAACGCAACGTCGGTGATTCTGTTCGCGCGCTATTTGGGCGGCGATGCTCTGCAGTTCGGTTTCCATTACAAGGTGGTCGGCTTTGACGTGTATTTCGGCGAAGTCATGCTGTGCGTGTTCGTGATAGTGGCAGTAGGTATCGTGAGCCTTTGCTGTCGCCGGCTTGTGGCCCACCTGCAAATGCTGCTCGCTGCGGTGTTCATAGCCGGTGTCGCCGTCTGCTTTTTCGCCGCGCTCTCCAGGCATGAGGGCTCGTTCGCGGCTTTCGCCCCAGCTTTTGCGCCCAACCGCGGCGGAATGTTCTATCAGATACTCGCCGTGGTCGCCATGATGCCGTGGGCGTTTGTCGGCTTTGAGGCCGTCAGCAACTCTTCGGCCGAGTTCAAATTCGACAAGAAGAAGTTGTTGCCCGTATTTCTTGTTTCGATTGTCTTCATTGCTGCGATATATTCGGCTTTGGCGCTGCTGCCTGCAATTGTCGTGCCGGAGGGCTATTCGTCATGGAGCGACTACCTTGCGCATCTTTCCACGAATGGGTCCGCCGGGCTTACGCCTGTTTTCGTCGCGGCGCGCCTTGCGTTGGGGCCGGCGGGGTCCGCAATCCTGGGCGGGGCTCTTGTCGCGGCGCAGCTTACTGGTATTTTCGCCACGTATGTGGCCCTGAGCAGGCTGATGTATTCGATGGCCCATAATAGCGTTCTGCCTAGTTGGTTCGGTGCTCTCAGCCGTGACGGAACGCCGCGGAACGCGATATTCTTCATAATGTGCGCCTCTGTCGCGGTGCCGTTCTTCGGTCGTACGGCCATTGCCTGGCCCATAGACGTTTCGTCCATCGGTGCAACGATTGCCTATGCGTATACTTCCGTCGCGGCGTTCAAGGCGATGGGCAGCAATCGGCGCAAGGAGTTCTGGGTCAAGTTGGCGGGGCTCGGCGGCGCGATATTGGCGGGGCTTCTCTGCCTGATGATGCTGATACCGAACTATTTGTCGGGCTCCAGTCTCGCTCCGGAGTCCTATCTGCTGCTCGCATTGTGGTGCATACTCGGCTTTTTGGCATATCGTCGTGCATTCCTGCTCGACTGCGAGGACCGCTTCGGACACACTCCCGTAGTGTGGATCGGCTTGCTTGTGCTGATATTCTTCTCGTCGCTGATGTGGGTGCGGCAGGCCGTCTGCAACGCCACCGACGATGTGGTGCACAGGGTAGTCTGCGACGGTATGAGCGTCGAGCGCCTTGAGCAGGAGGTCCATTCCATAAACGAAACGACATTGCGCAATTCGCTTATAGAAATGAGCCTTCTTGTCGTGTCGCTCCTCATAATGCTAAGTCTCTTTTCGCATCTCAGGAAACGTGAGCGGGATATGGCCGTCGAGAAAGCCGAGGCAGAGCGCGTAAACAAGGCGAAGAGTTACTTCTTCTCGACGGTCAGCCACGATATACGAACCCCCCTGAACGCAATTCTCGGTTTTTCCCAGATGCTCAAACTGGGCTTCAAGACCGAAGTCGAACGCAATCAGGCGATAGACGCGATTTTGGTCAGCGGCAAGACCCTGTTGTGTCTCATAAACGATGTGCTGGATTTGTCCAAGCTGGAGTCCGGGAAAATGTCCATCGAGCCGGAAGCCGTAGACGTCAAGAAGCTGTTGGGCGAGATTGTCGATTCGTTCCGCATGGCCAGCCAGAAGCAGGGGCTTGATATACGCGGCAAGGTCGACGGCATGCCGCCGCTTATGCTTGATCCTCAGCGCATTCGCCAGATAGCGTTCAACCTCATGGGCAACGCGTCGAAATTTACACATGACGGCCACATAGAGCTTCGCGCCTCGTTTGCGCCTGACGGAAATGGCGAAACGGGAACCTTTGCGCTGGATGTCGAAGATACGGGGTGCGGAATCAGCGAAGAAGACCAGAAGAAGATAGCCTCTCCTTACGTTCAAGTAGGGTCGAAGGCTTCGCGCAACGGCGGAACCGGGCTTGGACTGGCGATATGCCGCCAGCTTGCGAAGGCGATGGGCGGCGACATGGCGCTAAGGTCGGAGCTGGGGAAGGGCTCTACCTTCTCGATAATCGTGCCAGGAGTGAAGATTTGCGACAAATCCGAGATTGAACGCTCTCGCCTCGGCGAGGTCAATCGCCCACGGCATGGAGCAGTCGCGGCGGCCGCTAGGAAAAAGCGCATTCTTGCGGCCGACGATCAGAAGATAAACATAATGCTTCTGAAAGCGATGCTTGCGAAAATAGGCGGTTGCGAACTGGTGACCGCCGTCAACGGCAAGGAGGCGCTTGATATTCTCAAAACCCAGGGCGCCGGAAGCTTCGATATGGTGTTTACGGATATGTGGATGCCCGAGATGGACGGCAGATCGCTAGTGCGTACGATTCGGGCCGATCCCTCCATGGCGTCCATTCCGGTCTATGTCATGACGGCTGATGTCGATATGCGAGATACGTTTACCGGTATGGGTTTTACGGGACTTTTGCTCAAGCCTGTAACAATTGAAAACCTCAAGGAGGTAATAGGGTTATGACGAAACATGCGTTTCCAGCCGCTGTGCTGCTAGGCGTTTTCGCGTTTTGCGGCGCTTCTTTTGCCGAAGAGCACAAGACCGGCGACACCAAAACGATAATTCTGCCCGGGGGCGCCGAGATGGAGATGATATGGTGCGAGCCTGGGTCGTTCATGATGGGCAGCGATGTCGAAGAAAGAGGCCGCTCCAGCGATGAAACCAGGCATGAAGTCGTCCTGAGGCGCGGATTCTGGCTGGGCAAGTATGAAGTGACGCAGTCTCAGTGGCGAAGCGTGATGAACGGCAACCGCTCCAAATTCAGAGGCGACAAGCGCCCTGAAGACAGCGTCTCGTGGTTCGACTGCCAGGTGTTTCTCCAGCGCGTCAACGCCAAGTTCCAAGGCGTAGCTAGATTGCCTACCGAAGCGGAATGGGAGTATGCCTGCCGGGCCGGTAGCGACAAGCCGATTTCTGGCGGGGAAAATATCGACGATGTCGCGTGGTACGCCGGTAATGCTTGCGGTATTACCGAACCTGTCGGACTGAAAAATCCGAACGCATGGGGCTTTTACGATATGCACGGCAATGTATTGGAGTGGTGTAGCGACTGGTATTCGCAGCTGGGCAAGGAGAAGGCCGTCGACCCGCGCGGGCCCATGTTCGGGTCGTTCAGGGTTCTTCGCGGTGGATGCTGGTTCTTTTACGAGCGCGATTGCCGCAGCGCCTATCGCATGAGGCGCGATCCGGATATACGCAACTGCCTTTACGGGTTTAGACTATTGCTCGAGGAGATTGATTAAATGAGGATGGCTTTCGCGATCGGCTGTGCCGCTTTGGCAATGCTGTGCGGGTGCTCAAGCACGTCGCCGTATGATTATTCCGACAGTTGGCTTATAATGGAGAGTCCATTGCGGCCTTTTGTAGTGCCGGCCGACATAATCTATGTCCAGGGTACGCCATATACAAAAGGAGTCGACATATCTGAGCTTCACGCCTATGCGAATTCGGAGGTCGGCCGCGGAAAGTTCGCTTCGGTAGCCCGCGTTTTTTCGCCGCTTGTGGCAAATGCCGATGATGTGGAGGAGGCAATGTCGTGGTATTTCGAGTACCACCACGAAGGCAAACGTCCGTTTGTGTTAATAGGCGAAGGCGAATGCGGCAGAATGCTCAAGGAATATGAAGTCGCCCGTGCCAAGAAATTGCGCAAGATGGGTCTTGTCGCTTCGTACTACACAAACTGGTCTCACGAGCACTTTGTTACTGAAGAAATGGTGGCCGAAATCAAGCAGAAGATAGCCAATGTGCGGTATCATCATGTGTGGGACAGGGAAATGCCCGAGAAAAACACCGTCGAATCGGCAGAAACGTGCAATTAACGCAAGAAGTTGCAAAAAAAGTGATTTACCCCCTTGCGCGGTATCATA
>ONWT01000076.1 GCA_900321575.1 uncultured Lentisphaerota bacterium
CGTGCGGGTCTGGGTGAGGCCCGCGCACGCCACGATGTCGCCGGCGTGCGCCTTTTCGAGCGCCTCCTGCTTGTTCGCGTGCATGCGGAAAAGACGGCTGATGCGCTGCTCCTGGTTGATTGTGGAGTCAAGAAGCTCCGCACCAAGCTTGAGCGTGCCCGAATAGACGCGCACAAAGGTGATCTTGCCCATGTTCTTGTCGGACATGATCTTGAACGCAAGACCGCAGAACGGCTCATCGTCGCTGACTTCGCGCTTCTGGCTCGGATCGTCGGCCGAAACGGCCGCACCTGTGTCAAGCGGGGAAGGCAGATAGTCGCAGATGGCGTCGAGGAGAGGCTGAACGCCCTTGTCCTTGAACGCGGAACCGCAGAAGGCCGGAGTGATCGTACGCGCAAGGCAGCCCTTGCGGATCGCCGACTTGATTTCGGGAATCGTGAGCTCTTCGCCCGCGAAGAACTTCTCCATAAGCGCGTCATCCTGCTCGGCGGCGCTCTCGACCATCTTCTGACGGTATTCCTGAGCCTTCTCCATGTACTCTTCGGGAATATCCTTCTCGATGACCGTCTTGCCGAGGCTCTTCATATCGAAGTAGAGAGCCTTCATGTTGACGAGATCGATGACGCCTTCGAACGTGTCGGCCGCACCAATCGGAAGAACCATCGGCACGGGATTCGCGCCGAGCTGATTCTTCATCTGCTCCATGACATTGTAGAAATTGGCGCCGACGCGGTCCATCTTGTTCACGAAAGCGATCTTCGGCACCTTGTACTTCTCGCTCTGGCGCCACACCTGCTCGGACTGGGGCTGAACGCCGCCGACCGCGCAGTAAAGCGCAACAGCGCCGTCAAGAACGCGCAACGAGCGCTCGACTTCGGCGGTGAAGTCCACGTGTCCGGGAGTATCGATAAGGGCGAGGCGATAGTTGCCCCACATTACCGTAGTGGCGGCGGACTGAATCGTAATGCCGCGCTCCTGTTCCTGAACCATGAAGTCCATCGTGGCGGCGCCATCATGAACCTCGCCAATCTTGTAGTTTTTGCCGGAATAGAAGAGTATGCGCTCTGACGTGGTCGTCTTACCACCGTCAATATGGGCCATAATGCCGAAGTTGCGAACTCTTTCAAGCGGTATGTCGCGCTTTGCCATTTTCTTTCTACCTTCCTTGATGGATGAAAAATTGAGTGTGTATTATACCAAAACGCCCCCTTGTACGCAAGTGGGGTGCGGCAGTCACCTCAAAGAAGAATCCGCCTCGAGCGCTCTGGCCAGCTGGTCGGGACAGGATGTGCCGTTGCGGCACATGGTGCCTTTCAGCAGAGATATGACCTCATCGACCTTGCGCCCGACAACAAGTTTCGCGACACCTTGCGTGTTGCCGGGGCAACCGCCCACAAAGCGACAGGCCACGACCACGCCGTCTTTTACGGCATACTCTATCGCACGGGAGCACGTACCCTCGGTTTTGAATGTCTTCATTACTGGTTCGTCCATTGTTTTATTACTCCTTTACTGCTTCTTCGTCCTGCTTGGACACCGACAGATCCTGTTTCAATTCCGTATAAAATGTCGCTTTGGCCACCGACCACCATGCATACATCAAAAAGCATATCGGCGATACGATCAAGGTTATCAGGGCGGAAAGCACTCCTTGGGTCAACGACGCCAACGCCACAAGGAAAAAGACAAACAGGGAAATGACGCAAAAGTAGACATCCATCATAAACCTTTGCCATTTGTGGCCATCCATGATCTTGACGCTCTCCGATATGCACCTTGCCGCGCTCCACTCCGGATTCTCGACTTTCAGATTCCAGCTCTGGCTGTAGCGATATGACGCCACGATACCGGGCACGACAAAGAGCAACGACCACAATGCTATTCTGACGGCGAGGACGAAACCGAGCCATGCGACGCCCAAGGGACGGCCAAAGCCGCCGAACGAAGCCTTGAACCAGTTTCTCTCGTCCGCCTTGGCGCTTTTGAGGAATATGGCCGTCATGCCGAACAGGACTATGCCGCCGAACACGAAACCCATGAAAAGCGTAAAAGCAGAAGAATAGTTCATCTGCACAAGCAATGCGCGAGATGGCACGGAGCACTCGATTCCTTCGCGCATCGCCTGCACCTTGACCGGCAGATAGTCGAACCATGTCTGTATTTCGCACCGCTCGTAAAACAAGCCGAGCATGAAGCTCACCGTGTTTTGGACAAAGTTCAAAACCAGCGTCACTGCAAGCATACGGAGAAACCATTTGCCCGTAAGCGCTCTCGACAGGGATTCCAGCCTGATTTCTTTGTTGCTTTTCATTAGAACTCCTCCTTCCGCCTATCTGAGAGCGGACAATATCGCCTCCGGCGTGATGGGCTTGCCTTTGACCCGAAGCACTATTATGCGCGTTATGAGGGCGCTTTCTAGATCCGTCAGGCAGACACCATCCTTGCGGTCCTGCAGAATGCGCAATAGGTCCGCTGATGTCAAACGGTATTTCTGCTCTCTTGCCGGCATGAACAGGTCGGTAAAGCGCATGGCTACAGTCGTCAGCGGCGTCAAAACGAATGCCATCACCTTGACGGCATCCGCGACGGACAGTATGCGTCTCAGCGGCCTCGCGGCGAAAAGCAGCTTCGGCATGAATTCGGAAACGTAGAGAACCGTGAACGCGGCGAAGAAGCTCCACACCATGCTGGCGATCGAACCCTCGGCAAACAGCGTCGCCGACAGCGCCGCAGTGGATGTGGAATACGTCACGCTGGCAAGATTGTTGCCTATGAGCAGCATCGTCATCGTGCCCGACATGTCGCCGATAGCCTTCTGCACGAGCGCCGCCTTGCGTCCGCCCTCGCGTGCCAGATGCAGAATTCTTTCGCGGCTTACCGACAGGTAGCCTGTTTCCGCCCCGGCGCAAAGCGCAGCAAGCGCGAGCGAGGCAACGGCGACGGCCAAAAGCAGTAATATCGTCATTCGGAGTCCTCCTCTGTGCGCTCCACCGCCTCGTCCGTCTCGGCGATAAGCTCTTCGTCCGTATCCGCCTCAGGTCTGGAAAGAACCTCAAGCCGCACCAGCGTTACTCTGCGGCGGCGACGCTTCAGCACGGTAGCCCGGCATCCGTCAGCCTCGATCTCCTGCCCGATATGCGGCAATCTCTCGGCATGAAACTGCACCCATCCGGAAAGCCGGTCGGCGTCCTCGGCCTCCAGCTCTATGTCAAGCGCCCTGTTTATCTCGTCCAAACTCGCGCGCGCGTCGATTTCCCATACATTGGTCCCCTTCTTCACGATCTGCGGCTCTTGGCTTTTGTGCCCCAGCATCTCGGGCCCGACTATGAGCTCCAGAACGTCTGTGGGCGTTATTATGCCGGCCGTACCGCCGTACTCGTCGAGGACTACGGCAAACGGCTTTCTGCTTTTCGCGAACGTGACGAGCAAATCGTCCAAAGTAACGGTCTCCGGCACGAATATGGCGTCTTGCCTCTCGCCGGTGCGAGTATCGATTATGCCTTCTATGGCGTCCGGCGTGCGGCGGAAAACAGGCAGATAGTGGTGCTTAGCCTTTTTGAGGCTTTCTGTGCGGTATGCCTCGTCGCGGTCGATATCGTAGCCTTCTATATCCACACGGGGCGTCATTTCGTCGTTGGCGCATATTTCGGAAAGCCGAAGCACGCCTTCCACCATTTCGGCGTCGGCGGCCGTCACGGTGCCGTGCTCCGCTGCCGACTCCATCACGGAGACTAGCTCGTCGTCGGACAAAGCCCTGCGCTCTTTTTCCAACGCCGGGGCGAAGGCCCGCGACGTAAGCCGCAGCACGAAGTTTATAGGAGTGAGTATCGCACGCCAAAACCACAGCAATCTCGCAAACGACGGGGCGATCTCTTCGGTATATTTGAGGGCGAAGCGTTTTGGCGTTATCTCGCCGAACACAAGAAGCAGCACCGTCATGACAGGTATGGCGATCCAGCCGCCTCCATCTATGCAATCGGCAAAGATGTAATAGCCGAGTGTGGAGATCGCAAAGTTCACGAATGTATTGCCTACCAGCAATGTAGAGAACAAAACCGCCTTGTCGGAAAGGCACCGTGCAATCCGCTTGTCCGCCTCTATGCTCCTCGCGCGTATCCTGGCCCTCTGCGCCCCTGTCAGCGAAAGCAGCACCGTCTCCGCGCTGGAGAAGAACGCCGAAAGCATGAAGAGCAGTATTATGGCTATTATTGTCACGCAAACTCCTTGAGAAGTTCAACGCCCGCGCTACACCCGAGCCTGTCGGCCCCTGCCTCTATCATGGCCTTCGCGTCCGCGAGAGTACGGATGCCACCGGCCGCCTTGACGCCCATCTTTCGTCCGACAGTCTTGCGCATCAGCCTTACATCGTGCACTGTGGCGCCGCCGGCACCGAATCCCGTGGATGTCTTGACGAAATCGAAACCCGCCTTTTTTGCGAGCATGCAGCCCAGGACTTTCTCGTCGTCCGTGAGATAGCAGCACTCCAATATCAGTTTCGTGCATAATCCCGGACCTCTCTCCTTTACGCAATCGTTGAAGAGCTTCAGTCTGTAAAGCAATTGTCTGCGGACCGATTCATCGGATACAGACGCTTTCAGACAGCGCACGTTTACCACCAGATCTATATCCATCGCGCCGCGCGAAACGGCATCCAGCGCCTCGAATATCTTCACTTCGGCGGTATTCGCGCCAAGCGGAAAACCTATGACGGTGCCAATCCTGACAGAGCTTCCCTTCAGAAGACGGCGCGCCTCGTCAATCTCGCACGGATTGACCATTGCACAGGCGAAATGGTATTTCTTCGCCTCCCGGCAAAGCCGCTTCACCGCGTCTGGTTCGCCCGCGGCTTTGAGGAATGTGTGGTCGATCATTCCGGCGAATTCATCCCTTGTCATGATGAATTACCTCCAAAGAACAATTTACGCTGAAACCTCGCCTGCGCTTCGAGCATCGAAAAGCCGTTTTCCACACGGCACCCTGCCGCCCGGGCACGCGCCATGAGCAGCGTCTCGGCCGGCTCGTAGCGCAAATCGTATACCTGTTCGCGCCCGGTGAAAGCATACTCCGGTATCGGATCCACGGGCGTCGCGTTTACGATAAGGTCGAAATCCGGCTCAAGCCGCCGCCTGTAAAACACTTCGACATACGAGGCCCCAAGCCGTTCCAGTGCGCACAACACCGCCTTTGCGGCGCCGCCAGCGCCAAGCACCGCCACCTTAAGGCCGCTTAGCGAATCCCGCCCCACAAACGACAGTATCGCCTCCGCGAAACCGGGTTCGTCCGTGTTGTAGCCGCACTTGACGCCATCGCAGAAAACGACCGTGTTGACGGCGCCTATCTCGCACGCCGCTTCGTCGATGCGATCGAGATGGGGCATTACGGATTCTTTGTGCGGAATCGTCACCGCCATGCCTTTGGCATCTGCGACCTCCGCGAATCGAAGAGCCTTTTCTATCGTTTGCGCCGGATAGCTCACCATTTCGGCTTTGCGTCCCTCGGCCGCATATGCGGCATTGTGTATTTCAGGGCTGCGCGTCTTTTTCAGCGGCCAGCCGGTCACGCAATAAAGATCCATCCTGAACTCATTCCAAAAGCCGGGATAGGACTTGGCGACGGACGATGCGCCATGGATGAGCGTCGGCCCTTCCGCAACGGTGGAAAGTATCGCCGCCGCCATCGCAATACGGTGATCGCCGCGCGAATCGACATCATCGGGGCTGGCGAACACGGCCTCCATTGCCGCAAGGCGGTCGCTCTCCTTTATCCTGAGCCGCTCCGTGCCGACAAATCTTGCTCCGCATTTCAAGGCATGGTTCACGGCCGCCAGCGCAGGATAGTTATCCGGACAAGGAGACACATCCACGACCCCGCCCTTGAGAATCTCGTCCAGCAGCTTCGGCACGACTCTATCCGGTTGATGCGAACAATCGTTGAGGCCTTCGATCTTTATGGAACTCCCAAGCGCGTTGGCCGCATACCAAAAAGCCGCTCCGGACCAATCCGCCTCAGGCGTGACGCTGCCCGGCGAGACATATCGCTGCCGGCCGGGTATGCGAAATCCGGTTGGAGTCTCTTCGACGGTTATCCCGTATCCGCGGATTACTTCCAGCGTCATATCGACATATCCGCGAGACTGCAATGCGCCGGCAAACCGTATCTCCGAATCTCCGTCGAGAAGCGGCAAGGCGAGCAGCAGCCCCGTGGCGAACTGCGACGAGACGTCTCCGGGCAGCTCGTGAACGCCTGCCTTTATGGTTGTGTATTCTATTGATGGACGCTCCGCCAGCCTTCCGTGCTTGACGAACTCGGCCTTCACGCCAAGAGCGGCCGCCACTGGCGCGAGAAATCTCAACGTCGATCCGCTTTCGCCGACATCAAGGACGCTCTCGCCGCGTTTCAGGGCCGCAAGACACCTTTTTGTGGCCGCTATATCTTCGCAATCGTCCGCGCGAATTTCGACACATTCTCCGCCGGCGAGAAATTCCGCCACCAGCAATCTGTGCAGATGGGATTTTGACGGCGGCGGCGTTATGCTGCCGCGCAAAACCCTTGGCAGCATGACTTTGGTGTCTGCGTCGATGTGGTGCTTGAACGAGGCGTAATGGCAGCGCCGTTCGGCAAGCCGGTTGCCGAGGGGTCGCGTCCCCTTTTCGCTTTCTATGCGCCGCATTATCGTCTCGTCATCCACATCTAGCACGGCGACCATACCATGCGACTCGGCGTATCTCCGGTTCTCTTCGTCAAGAAGAGTTCCTCCGCCCAGCGCGACGACGGGAGCGGACACTTCGCGCAAAACCTCGCTCTCCACCCTGCGGAAAGCCGCCTCTCCGTGCATGGCGAAATACTCGGGTATCGACATCCCCGTCCGCGCAACAATCTCTTCGTCGAGGTCTACGGCCAATCGGCCGAAATCGCGAGCCAGCTTTCTCGCCAGAGTGGATTTGCCGCTTGCAGGCGGGCCGTACAAGTAGAGTGTTTTCATGACTTTGACACCATACGCGCACAACGGCAGCCGTTCTTCTCGCATGCAGGCTCTCTATACGGACACCTAGGATGGAACGCGCATCCGTTCGGCCAATCCCACGGCGGCGGAACGGTTCCGGGTATGTCCACGAGCGGCGCATCCTTTGGCGCATCCAACCGCGGCACGGCCGCAATGAGACCTTGCGTATACGGATGGCGCGCATTGCCCAAAACCTCGGCGACAGGTCCGCTTTCGACGATTTCTCCGGCGTACATGACATTCATGTAGTTCGAATGTTCCGCCACGAGGCCGAGGTTGTGCGTTATCAGAAGAATGGCCATTCCGCGCTCCCCTGCAACGCGATCAACAAGCTCGAGCACATCCTTCTGGGTCGTGACATCGAGCGCGGTCGTAGGCTCGTCGGCAATCAGCAGATCAGGCTCTGCGGCAAGAGCCATCGCTATCATCACACGCTGCTGCTGCCCGCCGGAAAGCTGGCATGGGTACTTCTTCGCCGCCTCTGCAGGCAGACCTACGCTCAACAGAAGCGACTCTACGGATTTCGCCGCGTCGCGCTTCGCCTCGCTTATCTGCCTGTCGACGCGCATGACCGGGTTCAGCGACTGCATCGGGTTCTGGAATATGTATGCGATTTTGGGGGAACCCTTGATTCTGCCCGAAATCTCGGCGTGCTCGACGAGTCCGCCGATTGCAAGAGCCGTGAGACTTTTGCCGCTGCCCGATTCGCCGACAAGAGCGACGCGCCCTCTTTCGGGAATCGAGAACGACACGTCTCTCACCGGCACCGAATATCGCGGCCCCATCCTGAAAGCTATGCGCAGATGCTCTATGTCAAGAAGCACGCCGCCTCCTCATGACAAGTTTCGACGCCACGACATAAACGGCCACAAGCGCCACGGCGCAGAAAATGACGAGCGGAAGATGCCTGGCCGCGATCTCCTGTCCCCTCGAGACAAGTTCGAGATACGATATATCGCCCGCAGAACGTCCCAGCAAAAAGCCTGCGGCGGCCAGAATGGCGGACCATATGCCCGCGCCCAACGCCGTAAACAGCGAAAATTCGCCGAGCGGCATTCTCGATATGCCGGCCGGTATCGATATGAGCTGGCGGATGACAGGCACCAGACGGCACACGAAAGTAGTCGCGGCGCCATATTCGTTGAACACTTCGCAAGCGCGGGCAAGCGGCTCGGGCTTGACGAAGAACCACCGGCCGTACTTTTCCAGAAACGGCTTGCCGACCCAAAGTGCGATATAATAATTGGCAAACGCTCCGGCAAGCGAACCCAGCACGCCGAAAAACACCGCGAGAGAAAGGCATACCGCAGGCGAGCCCGAGCCAAGCTCGCCTCGTGCCGCGAGAAAGCCGGCCGGCACCATGACCACCTCGCTCGGGAATGGAATAAAGCTGGACTCCACCGCCATGAAAACAAATATGAAAAAGTATCCCCAAGCCGGCGCCAACGCGGCAATCGCATCCAGATGCGAAGCTAAAGTCTCTAGCATATCTGAAACTCCTTGAACTTTTCGCGATCGTAGGGACGTGGCACGGCCACAACCCTATCGCCTATTTTTACTTCTATGTCGCCCTCAAGTCTGTCGCACTTCGAATACGAACAAACCAGTTCCGCCACGGCCATAAGCCCGTCCGGATTGGCGCTCGTCACAAGCGCGGTTGGTCCCGGGCAATTCACGGGCGCAACGATCACACCGTTCGCCCCTTCGCCCTTGAGAATCGCATTGTCGTTCTTGTCGCGGCCCAGAATCACGCCGCTGCCGTCCGCGAATCTGAAGCGCCGCGCGATCGTCAGAAGCTCCACAAGGCGCCTGTTGCGTAAACCCTCGTGATCGAGCAAATCCTTCAGCTTGCGGCCGAAACCTTCCTCCGTCAATTTGCATCCGCCCGCCGGCGAAGGATAGTCCGTTATGCCGAATCGCGCAGCAAGCGCTATTTGCCTTTCGCGCCCGCGCCCCCGAATGTCAAGCAACGCCTCACGGTCGATTTTGTGTTCTAGCTCGGGAATTGTCGGGTCGAGAAGCTTTGCCGAAAGCGGACGCACCAACCGCCCTTTGAGCCCGGACGATTTTTCGACCACGCCAAGCGATTGCTTGTTCTGGCTCATCGGGCGCTGGCCCATGACCTCGCCAGTGGCCACAAAATCAAAACCAAGATGCTCCATCAGTTCGCCGGCGCGGCGTATCATTGTGGCGTGGCAATCGATGCACGGGTTCATCGCGCCGCCAAATCCGTGCGGAGGATTCTCGATCAGAGCGATTTCGTCGTCGGTAAAGTCTATGAGATGCAGTTTTACGCCAAGCGCCGACGCCGCCTTCTTTGCCGCGTCCGGGGAGAAGAACGGAGTATGAAAGCTGACGCCTTCGATTTCGGCGCCTGCATTCTGCAACACACGAACCGCAAGCTGGCTGTCGAGCCCGCCGCTTATCAAGCTTAGACCCTTGCACTTCATATGGCATCATCCAGCATTGCCGCAATACCTGCGCCTATCATCGGCGCATCTTCCATCTGAGGCATTATTTCGTAATGTATATTGCGGCGCTTCACGAGAATGTCGTCCAGTTCGCGGCGCACGGAATCCTCGAACTGTATGGACGCGGTTTTGTAATATGTGGAACCGTCCGCCTTTATCGCCACAGGCGATGTGGCCGAGACGCCCTCTCCTGTTTTTATCACGAATGCCGCGAGATGCACGGCCGTAAGCACGGCGGCGCGCTCAAAGACCGGCAACCCGAGCCTCCGCGCCATTCGCGCGTCAGCAATATCGGAGAATATCGCGTCCAGCACATTGTCCCGCCCCTCCTTCTTGCGATTTGCGACAAAGTTGTCGAAATCCATCGTCTCAAGCGTTTTCAGCCCCGTTATCTTGGCGCAAGCAGGCTTCGAGAAGAAGCCTTCCTTCGCGGCGGCTTTATAAATCTCCAGTCCGATCGGGCCCAGATACGCGCCGGATATCATTTTCTCGAAGCGGTTGCTGCCGGGCATCCCCGTCTTGGCGTCCATCGCCTCGTCGAACTTGCTGCGCGAAATCTTGTCGAAGCTGCCAGACTCCGCATTCACGATCATTCTGCCGGAGGCGTCCAACCCTGGCAATTTGCGGATATTCGAGTTGCGTTCGACATATGCGGTGTTTGTTCCAGTGCCGAGAATGAAGCCGAGATATGAAGAATATTCCCGGTCGCCTTCCGTCGCCTTCGCCGCGAGAAGCGTGGCCACAGTGTCGTTGACTATGGCTATTCTGCCGCCCCCGAGACGGTCCAAAAGTTCCTTCCCGACAAATTGCCCGACAATATCCGGCGCCTTTATTCCCTTGGTCCACCTGATAAGTTTTGCGTCAAGATCTGCGGTCGCCTCGGCGGGATACGAAAAGCAGAAGCCTATGCGATCGACCTTGGCGAGCGGCTTGACCCGACGGACTTCCTCCAAAAAGGCGCCGTAGAACTCCTCCTCGCCGACTTCTCCCTTCACGCCCGGCATGGGCCTGTTTACGCGATTTTCGACTTTCGGCGGTATCGCGACCACGCCAGACCTGAAATTCGTCCCGCCCGCGTCGAGAACGGCCGCAGTGAGACCATTTGGTACCTTGCCGTCCACCCCTATGTAAGACGGTATCATCGGCAGAGACGAAGGCTTCCCGGAAAGGCCGTTCTCCATCTCGGATATGAATGTGGCGACAAGCCCGTCGCGATCGATGTTCGCAGCGGACGCAAACCCGTTCTCTTCAAGAAAATCTTCAGGCGTTTTCACCGGCAAGCAATCCTTTCACAAGTTTAATCCAGTCGTCATTCGAAAGCTGTTCTGCTCTCGCCGTAGATTGTATCATATCTTTGAATATGCTGCCAAGTTGCTTGCGCCTGTGTTCAAAAGCTTTTTTCGTCAGCCGGTGGAAAATATCCCTCTCGTCCGCGCTCAATTCCGCATTTCTTTCGTGCTTCACGAGCCGCACGACGCTCGACCCTATCTCCGGACGGGGCCAGAAACAACTCGCCGCAACTTTGCGCACAATCTCCACATCGTAGTCAAGTTGGGCCCAGACCCCCGCAAGCCCGCGCGTCTTCGAGCCCTCGCCTGCCGCCAGACGCTCGGCGACTTCCGTCTGGACCAGCACGGTCATGGACCCAAGCGCCCTTTTTTGGACAAGCTCCAGCAGAATTCGCGTGCCTGCCTGATACGGCAAATTGCTTATCATGCAATCGAACTTCGCCAAATCTCCCTCGCCCGCGATGTAGTCCAACGCGTCTCCGGCGACGACTTCCAGCCCGGACGGCTCGCCCAGCGCCCCCTTGAGGCGCGCCGCCAATACGGGGTCCTTCTCGACAGCGGTCACGCTGCACCCGCGCGAAAGCATTTCTTCCGTGAGCACGCCAAGACCGGGACCGATCTCCAAAACCTTCGGCGCCGTAATACCCGATATCGGCGACAGCCCCGCATCGACTATGCCCACAAGCGCATTGCGGTCGATGAGAAAGTTCTGCCCCATCGTCTTGTTCGGATGAAAACCGTTCTCTATGCACCAGGCTTTTACCTGGCTGGGACTTGTCAGATTCATCACATTATCCTGTCCAATACGCTGATATATTCCCAAGCCGGATTGTCTATCGGCCCCGTGGCCTTGAACTCCAGCAGGAGCTTTGTGAACGGCCACATTATCGGGCGTATGAGATACTTGCCGAGAACGGACTCGTTTTTGAGAAACTGCACCCTTACCGTGAAGTCCAGATTGTCGTTGACCATGTCGTAACAGCCCTTGGCCGCAATGGAGAAGAGCGAACCCTCTATCAATATGTCATCCGACCTGAAAAAGCCGTCGCCAAGTTCGAACGTACACGAGCCTTCGGACTGATTGACTATCTTGTCTACACCTGGAATCTCTCTGGCCAGAATGTTGGTAAGCCCCATGAAGAGCTTCATCTGCGCGATATGCCCGTTTTTCACCTTAACATGTCCCGTGCCCGCCACATGCGCAATCGCATTCGTTTCGATAGGCCCCCTGATCGAAATCTCGCCTTCGACCTCTCCGCTTCTGTCGCCGGCGTCAAAACTCACAAAATCGGCAACCTCTTCGACGGAACCGTTGACATAGCTCACATCCAGCGAATATGTCGCCTTTTCGGGATCTAGCCCGGGGAAAGACAGCTTGGCCGAACCTCTGACCTTGCCGCCGCATTTACCGCTAGCAACAGCCTTGTTGAAGTAAACCGTGTCGCCGATGTACGAAAAGTCCGACGAAGCGTCCCAAAGCGATATCCCGAACAGGCTGCCCTTGGCGAATTCTACCGAGCCGCGAAGGTCGTTGTCCGCCTGATGGCTCACATCTGTCGCCAAAATGCCCTTTACTTTCACTACTGGCGGAGTGTCGCATACAAGGCAATCCAACTCGCCTTCATTCAGATAATCGATTATGGCGAGTATATCCTGCAGCTGCAGCGTACTCGCGGCATCGAAGTGTATGTGCGCCACGTCGCCTGCGCCACGTACGACCAACTTGCCTTTCAGCGATCTGTTGTCGTTGTCTACCGCCGTCAGCGGACCGATCGTCGTTTCGTAGTCCATGTCACGCACGCCATCTCTCACCGGGAACATGACATGAAGCCCGATCGAACCGTCCGCACGCGACATGGGCACATCATTGTAGCGCCCTAGTTCGGGATGGAGATCGAGATCCAAAGTGAATTCGTTGCTAGCGAGATCAACATCCCACGCGCAACTGGCCGGCACCGGCTTTGTGACATCGGTAAAAGCGTCCATATACTCCAGCACAAGCGGCAAATCCAGCACCTTGATCAGCGGACGTATCTTCTCCTGTGTCGCTTCGCCCTTCACAATGCCTTGAACGCGCTTGGTGGCGATATTCACTTCGCAATACCCGTCAAGCTCGGCCATGCTGGAACCTCCGCCCCATACGATATGCGCCTCCGAGCAAAGGAGCCGCGTAGGCTTGCACGAAACCATCGCACGCAAAAACTCAGGCGCCGCGCCCAGTATGTTGCATTGCACAAGCTCAAGCCTGAATTTCGGCAGCTTGGGCAGGCGCACCCCCCAATCGCCACGCCCGAGCGGCTCGGCGTAACCGCCTACTTCATAGTAGCTGTCTTGCAACCTCGGGAATTGCGCGCCCACCACTTTGACGACCCGCGAGAACGGACGCACCGATATCGTCTCGGCGGAAAACATCGGCTCTTCTTTGTTCTTACGGCTCAAATCATAAAGCCGCACCTCCTCCATGCGAAGCCCGTCGCCAAACCCGAAAGACGCGTCTTCGCACCCAAACACGAGATTTGACGGCAAGTGCGAG
>ONWT01000079.1 GCA_900321575.1 uncultured Lentisphaerota bacterium
GAATCCATGTCCGCCCACGATGAAGCTCCGCATCGACCGCCAAGACCCAGAAAGACAGAAGGAAGTCCCGCAATTCGAATCGCCAGCCTGAAATCTCGGAACCGATAAGTCGCCATGCTACAACCGCGCACAACACGTCAATCAGCAATGTCGCCGCCTTTACCGTCCATGGCTTTGGCGGCACTGCACCATTGCCTACTGGCAGCTGGAATTGGATGCTTTCACATTTGCTCACTTCGCTTCTCCTTTCGCTTTTCATCTCCCCTCTCGCGCGAGGGATGAGACGAGGATCACCCTACGCAGAGCGGCGGAGGACAAGTTGATTCGTGCAAAGGGTTTCATGGGTTGCTCCTTTCTATTTGCAGAATTCAGCGATCAGGTAAAACTAACAGGAAACGCCAAAACCAGCGTGCCAATTCGCATAAAGCATCCCATAATCCCTCAATGAATATGCAAAACCAATTCTTGGAATTCCCTTTTAGTTTATCCTTCATATCTGCTTTTCTTTCGCCATTCTGGCGGTATTATACCAAACTTCGCCGTTTTTCTACATTAAGATTGGAATTGGTGTCGGCAACACTTTCACATTCCAATTCATTGCACTTCACCGACGAAACGGACATTGCGGCGATAGGACAGTATCGGCGCTGAAGGGTCCAAAGCGGCTTCCGCCGTGCCATAGGTCTCTATCACCAGCCGACAGTCGCGGACGCTCGGCGGTGCGTCAAGCCTAAGGCGCAAACGCAGATACTCTCCGCCCGAAAGCGTGACTTCGCACCGCCCCAGCATTTCGCCTTCTCGGGTCTCAAGCCACGCGCACCCCCTAACATTCGCACCGTCCGCCGACTCAGGAAGATAGATGTTCCGCCCAAAGACCGCAATATCGTTCTCCGCATCGACCTCTCCGCTCTTCTGTCTAGGGCCGCCCACGACGCTGTCGATGCCGTCCACCTTCCGCATCGCATTCACAAGCCGCACCTTCGCCAGCGAATACCTGAGGGAAGGACAAACCGTGGCGCGCACTTCCAGATGATTCGTGTCCGGATCGGCCGCGTCGTTTGCATGCGCAACCGTTCCCGTCGCGTAAGGCTTGATCGTCACGAGGTTTCCGAGGCGGACCGCGTTGCCAGTGCGCGCGATATACTCGGGAATCACTCCGCAGAGCGTGTTGAGTATGTTCTCGACCGCCTCGACGCGCAAGTTCAGTCCGGCCATGCGCAGCTCATCCGCAATTGCGCCGAGCCCAACTATGTTGTCGTTGTCACTTTCGAGCTTCAGCCGATATTGCCGAGCGTCGCCGGTACGGGCGCACGAAACCGTCCTGAACCGCACGCCATCGCGCAGCAAAAAGCTCCGCGCATCAATCTGTGCATCCGAACGGGAAAGGCTGGGTCTGCCGCTCATTCTCTTCGGTGCCATAAAGGTTTTCTTTTTCATCTTTTTACTCCTTAAATTTGATTATACACGCATATTATACCATTTCCCGCGCATCTTTGACACTCTCTAGCCGCTCTCACGCGCAAAAATAGTACTATTTATGGACAAAAGTAGTACTACTTTTGCACAAAAATAGTACTATTTTTGCGCATAAATAGTACTACTTTTGCACGCTGTGAAGTCCAGAAGCAAATGCAAGAGTCTTGCTTGCTCTCTCGCACACAGAGTCAGCCCAGCATCCTTGCCGGAGGGCGCGGACAAGCCGCGCGGATAACGAGGCCATTTTCACCCCGAAACGAGGCTCATTTGGGCGAAACCGCGAAAAAAAGCTTTCGCCTATTCGTGAAAGTCGCCGTCTGCGGCTTCGGGGCCGGGGGGACAGGCGGCCAGGTCGGCCATCGCTTCGACGATTCGTCCGAGCGCGGCATCGTCCGTCACGAGCGGAGGCATTGTGTAGATGTAATTAGCAAACGGACGCAGCCACACATTGTGCCTGTCGATGACGCGCTCTATATCCGCACAATCAGGCAGGCGGCGCATTTCGAGAACGCCCACAGCGCCCTTCACCCTGACATCGGTAACGTTTTCAAGAGCGCGCAGCGGTTCAAGCGAAGCGCGAAGATACCGCTCGATGCGGGCCACGTTCGACGCATAGTCGGACGACGCAAAAAGGTCCAGCGAGGCGCACCCCGCAGCGCAGGCAAGGGGATTGGCCATATATGTGGGCCCGTGCATGAAGGCGGAGGGCGATCCGCACGATATGGTTTCGGCAACGCGGGAAGACGCGACGGTAGCGGCGAGAGTGATGTGTCCACCGGTGAGCGCCTTGCCGACGGTCATCACGTCAGGCACCACATTCGCCTGCTGCGCCGCCCATCTCGTGCCCGTGCGGTATAGTCCTGACGCGATCTCGTCGAAGACGAGCACGGCATCGTGTTCGTCGCACACTTTTCTAAGGGCGCGGAGATATTCCCCGTCGTAGAAATTCATGGCGTTCGCCGCCTGAAACATAGGCTCGCAGATGACGCCTGCGATTTCGTCACCATGCTCTGCGAACATGCGGTCGAGCTCTGCGAGCCAGGCATCGAACGGCAATACGCCAGGCTTGGACACAAAGAAATGCCGCGGCATCATGCCCGCGAAGAGAACATGCATTCCGTCAGGGTCCGACAGGGCCATGGCGCAAGCCGTATCGCCATGGTAGCCGCCTTTGAGGGAAAGCATTTTCGTGCGCTTGGCGCGTCCCTTCGCATGCTGATACTGGGTGGCCATCTTGACGGCGACCTCGACCGCGATAGAGCCCGAATCGGCGAAGAAGACCTTGTCGAGACCGGCGGGACAGATGGCGGCGAGCTTCTGGGCGAGCTCCGCAGCGGGAGAATGGGTGAAGCCGCCGAACATGACGTGGCACATGCGCGAGGCTTGGGCGCGAATCGCCTCCGTTATCGCGGGATGGTTGTGGCCGTGGGCGACGCACCACCACGACGAGACAGCGTCAATGAGGCGGCGGCCGTCGGCAAGCGTTATCTCGAGGCCCGAAGCGGAGGACGCGAACCGCACAGGCGGCGGATTCTTCAGCGACGCGTATGGATGCCAAATATTGCGACGATCGTATTCCAGAATATCAAACATGTTACCACTCCTCAATCTTCACGCCATTTTATGTAGCGAACCTTATTGTCGCGCAAGTAGCACTCGGCGTCCACCTCGCGCTTCATTCCCATCGATTCGCCGATGATCCGTATTTTGAAAATACTGTCCTTGTCCGGAACATAGACGAGATATTCGGCGGCTTCGGCACCGACCTGCACCCCGGCATAGTCGCTGACGCGCTGCACGAGATCGTTCCAATCCTTATAGGGCCACCAGCTTCGGGACTCGTCCACGTCATAATCGGGCTTTTCGCGCAGCGCGCCTACTATGGCTTCGGCCGTTTCGAGCCCTGCTGCCATGTCTTCGTCATCATCCTCGCTGAATATGCCGGGTATCGTCAGCAACTGCTCCACGGTGCAAGAATTCACGTTGATCTTGGAGCTGCCGCTCGTGCCGAGCATGTTCACGATACCTTTGACGGTCACCTGCTCGTCCTTATTGTCGCCGGGATTCAGCACGCCGCCCGTAAGCACGGCCGGATAATCGCGAAAGCCCCTTATGTAGGAAAGTTCCTGTATGTCGGGGATGGAGCCGTTGCGTGGAAAGCGCCTGTCTTCGTCTTCGACCTTGTCTTTGTCGTAGCTGTCTTCATACCAGCCAGACTCCGCGCCGCACTCTATGGCGTCTATGGCGGTCGCGGTGTCGTCCTCGTCGCGCCAATCGTTCCAGCATGCGATCAGGTGGTCGATTAGCTTGAAGCGTCCGTCATCGGTATCTATTTCGAATTCTTCGGGCACGCCGTGGCTGGTCAGCAGCATTTCCCAGCGGATTCGGTAATTCTGGTCGCCGCCTGCGTAAAGTTCATTGACGTTGACGGCGTTCTGCTCGCCCGCGTTCACCATTTCGATTTCGACCGTCACGGTGCTGGGGTTCACGAATTCGCCATCCTTGTCGCGCCTGTCGTCGACCAGGACGGGGCCTATCGTGCACTTGGAGTCGTTCTTGAGAGCGCGCTTCTCGAGAGTCCAGCGATCGTCTTCGAGCAGTTCGTCGAGAGACTCGTCCTTCGACCACTCGACAGCGTTCTGGTAGCCGGCGATCACGACCTCTGCGATAGCCTGACCGGCCTCCATAAGGCGACCGACACGATTTCTTTCGCGCATATACACGTTGACGCCGGTCTGCAGGTGGGCTTCCGTCGCGAAAGACATCACCATTATGGAAAGGACGGCGATTATCCACAAGGCGACTATGAGAGCGCTGGCCTTTCTCATCTGCTCGCACCTCCAGGGCCGCGACGCACTTCGCCCTTTCTCTTCGCGCTTTCGGCGGACGGCGGCGACGCGCCGTCCAGCGACTGCTCGTGTATGGGTATCCGGACGATGCGCATCACTGGCGCGGTGTTGGAGCGGTAGCTGCGTCCGTCGGGATCGGCCATGCGGAACATCAGCTCAACCTTGTAGGGGACGGCGTTCGATTCGGCGAACTCGTCATCGAACATGCGCTTGTCGTTTTCGGCCTCCACTTCGTCGGCGGTTTTGAGCACGCGGCAGTTGAAACCCACGACGCCATCGGCGATCAGCACAGGCTGGTACATCTCGTCGTTGGCGAAGCTGTAGTCGATTTCGCTGGCGTCGTCCGCCGGGCGCAAGGCGGCATCCGGGCATTGGCGCGCGTAAAGGCCGGTGACCTCGACCTCGTCGCGGTAGCTGCGGTCGCCCTCTTCGAGAATCATCACCTGAACGCGGTGGACCGTGTCGGCGACCGAACTCTTGTTGCCGACGATGGCGGAGCCCGTCTTCGACCACTCTATCACGTCGGAACTCCGCGGGTCTTCGCCGTCGCCGTTGTTCGTGAGGACAAATCCATAACGCTCGTCCTGGCGACCGTCGTGGGGATAATACATGCTACGAAGGCCGAGTATGACCTGGTTCAGGGCGTAATCGGTCCGCTGGGCCTTGTCCATATAATCCGTCGAAATCTGCCAGCCTCTGCTGACGGCATTGAAGGTAAAGACGCAAACGGTCGTTATCACGCCGACGAGCATTACCGCGAGAAGAAGCTCCACCATCGTGAACGCGCGCCTGGTCATTCGCTCTTCCTCCAGAATGTCACGTAGCTCTCCTCTTCGCCGTCGCCGCGGCGCCTGTCGCCCCAGCGCACGGTCACAAGCACGGTATAGAGGTCGCCTAGCCTGTGCAGCTCGTCCTCGCTGGCATTGCGGTTCAAAGCCACGCGCTCCCACGTATAGCCGTGAAATTTCTCCTCCTGGGCGCGAGACATGCGGACATCGCCGGCGATCATCTCCCAGAGGTCGGAAGCTTTCGTCTCGGGAACGTCAAGGTCCTTGTCGGGGTCTTTCACGTCCGAGAGCGGATACGCCATGTCGCCAAGATCCATAACCTCTTGAGCCGTTTCAAGATATGTCGAAGCCAGCATCATCTTCTGGCTCTGCGTCATCGAAACGAGAATCGTCGTCAGGCCGAAGCCGAGAATCAC
>ONWT01000078.1 GCA_900321575.1 uncultured Lentisphaerota bacterium
GATCGACAACCTTGACGTTCTTTCGTCCCTTCCGCCCGAAGGTATCTCCCCTGCGACTATTCTCGGCTCGAAGGTGATTCCCGCATTCTTCGACTGGGCGAGGGCGAATTACGACAAGATCATCATCGACTCGCCGCCTTTCGGCCTCGTGGGCGATGTCGTTTCGTTGGCGGTTCTCGCCGATTCGGCGATTATCATGTGCTGCCCGGACCGCACCCATTTCAAGCCGATCCAGTATTGCTCGCGCAGCCTGACCGAGGCCGGCGCCAATATTCTTGGCGTTATCGTCAACGACGTCGAGGTTTCGAACGCCGATGCGTTCAGTCCCTCGTCCCACCGCCATCGCCATAAATATGGTTATGGCGGCGGTTACGGCTACGGCAAGGGTTATGGCTACGGCTACGGTTACGGCTATGGCTACAGCCCGTCGAAGAAACGGGACAAGGGCGAGAAGGCCGATGCCGTCGAGACTCCGGCTCCTGAAACGCCTGCCGGGAAGCCCGCGGAAGAATCGCCCGAGGCGTCTGCCGCGGAATAAGGCCCGACGTTTTCACAATCCATCCACGTAAAGGGAAAAACCTATGAATCAAGCCGAAAAAGAGCGCCTCGCAAAGGTTGGCAAGACGTTCAACGCCAAGAAGTACATTCAGAATGAGATTGAAGCCATTCGCGCGCAGGTTGGCGATAAAAAGGTTCTGCTCGCGATGTCCGGCGGTGTCGACAGCTCTGTCTGCGCGGTTCTGCTGCACAAGGCCATCGGCAAGCAATTGACCTGCGTGTTTGTCGATCACGGGTGCATGCGCCTCAACGAGGCCAAAGAGGTCAAGAAGGTCTTCAAGGGCAAGTTCGGCATAAATCTGATTCAGATCGATGCCGAGGCGCGCTTCCTTGAGAAGGCGAAGGGCATTGTTGATCCGGAACTGAAGCGTAAGTGCATCGGCGGCGAGTTCATCCGCGTATTCGAGGAAGAAGCCAAGAAGCTCGGCAAGATCGAGTTCCTCGGCCAGGGCACGATCTATCCCGACATCATCGAGTCCGGCGTGGGCGGCCACAAGGCCGTCAAGGCTCACCACAATGTGGGCGGGCTCCCGAAGGATATCGGCTTCGAGGGTCTCGTCGAGCCCGTCAAATATCTCTACAAGGACGAGGTCCGCAAGGTCGGCAAGCTTCTCGGCATACCCGAAGAGATGGTCATGCGCCAGCCGTTCCCCGGGCCCGGTCTCGCGGTGCGCTGCCTCGGTGAACTCACCAAGGAGAAGCTGGATATTCTGCGCCAGGCCGATTTCATCTTCCGCGACGAGATGGCCAAGGCCAAGCTGGACAAGAAGGCTCAGCAGTTCTTTGCGATAATGACGAACGTAAAGTCCGTCGGCGTCAAGAACGGAGCGCGCACGTTTGGCTATGTTATCGCGATACGTGCGGTTTCGACCTCGCAGTTCGTGAAGGCTGGCATTGTCGAGCTTCCATTCAAGTTTGTCACGATGGTCGCCGAGAAGATTGCGACAAAGGTCAAGGGCGTGAACCGCGTCGTTTGGGATATCACCCCCAAGCCGCCGGCCACGATCGAGTGGGAATAAGTTGAAGCGCGTCTTCATAGACGGCTCAGCCGGCACCACCGGGCTCAAGATTCGCGAGCGGCTTTCCGTTCGCCGCGATCTTGAGCTCGTTGTCCTTTCCGAAGAGAACCGCAAGGATGTCGCCGCCCGCCGTTCTGCGCTCAACGAGGCAGATGTCGCGTTTCTCTGCCTGCCGGATGCTGCGGCGGAAGAGTCGGCTTCGCTCGTAGAGAACCCCGATACCGTGATAATCGACACTTCCACGGCCCATCGTGTCGCGGAAGGCTGGGAGTACGGCTTCCCCGAACTGTCCGGGCGCCGCGCGAGAATCGCAGCCGCCAAGCGCATAGCGAACCCGGGGTGTCACGCCAGCGGATTCATTGCGCTCGTCGAGCCTCTTGTCCGCTTGGGGCTGGTCCCCCGCGACGCGACTCTTTCGGCGTTTTCCCTTACCGGATATTCTGGAGGCGGCAAGAAGATGATTGCCGACTACGAGGCTCGCTTGCTCGGCGGCCGGGCGGCGCCCGACGAATTGTATCTGGGAGGCCGGCAGTATGCCCTTGGCCAGACCCACAAACATCTGCCAGAGATGGTGAAGGTCTGCGCGCTTGCCGCCGCACCGGTCTTTTGTCCGGTAATAGTCCCGCACTTCAGTGGAATGGAGACCACGGTCACGCTTTTTGCGAAAGATTTGAACGGAACCCCGGACGATTTGCGCGCGGTTTACAGCGAGCTTTACGCCGGCGATGGGCTTGTCCGGTATATCGAGGACGCCTCTGAGAGCGGCGTGCTTTCGTCCGCCGCGCTTTCGGGCCGCGACGATATGGAGGTTTCGGTATACGGCAATTCCGAACGAATCGTCCTCGTCGCCCGCTTTGACAATCTCGGCAAGGGTGCGTGCGGCGCGGCGATACAGAATATGAATATCGTGCTTGGCTACGACGAAAAGTGCGGCCTTGCCTGTGGCGGCTGAGGCTTGGGAAAGACGAGGTCTCGCAATGGGCTCGGGAACATCGGTAAGACTCGCCGGAGAACTTCGCCAGACTCAGACCTTGGCCCCGCACATGATGCAGGGCCTGAAGCTGCTGGCGAAGTCCCTGCCCGAACTCCGCGCCGAAATCTCGGCCGAGATGAGCCGCAATCCCGCCATAGAGGATGTGGACCATCCCCTCGAAATGGTTCTTTCCGAGGTGTCTCGCCGCGACAACGAAGAGAATCGCGAGCCGGACTATCCGGAGGACGACTTTGAGCCTAATCGCAATTACGACGAAGAGGCGGCCGAGCGCAGACAGCATTTCTTCGACAGCCAGGTCAAGACCGAGACTCTGCAGGAGCACCTCTTGGCGCAACTGCCGCTTTCGGACATACCTCGAACGGACTGGCCGCTGGTGGAGACTCTCGTTGGCGACCTTGATGACGCCGGCTACTACAAGGGTTCTTTGCCTGACGCCGAAATGGTTTTCGGCAAGACGGAAGCCGAAATCACCGCGATTCTGGCGAAGATAATGGAGTTCGATCCGCCGGGTTGCGGTGCGAGAACCGTAAAAGAGTGTCTTCTCGCCCAGATGGACTCCCTCGAAGACTCGCCTTACGAAGACGATGTCCGCGCGATAATAGAACACCATCTCGGCGACCTCGAGGCGGGGCGTCTCGCAGAAACCGGAAAAGCCCTCGGCTTGACAGAGGCGCAACTTGCCTCTGCGCTGAAGGAGCTTCGCAGCCTCGACGGGCGCCCAGGGCGGCAGTATGCCAGCGAACGCGAGCGCGTCGAGTATGTGAACCCCGAGGTGCACGCCATCAAGCGCGACGGACACTGGTTTGCCGTTACCGACGAACGCTCTCTGCCGGACATAAAACTGTCGCCGGCTTTTGCGCGGCTGCTTCAAGATCCTGCACAGACGGCCGAGACAAAAACATATGTAAAAGAGCGAATCGCCGCCGCCCAGGCCTTCAAAGAGGCCGTATTCCACCGGCAGAAGACCGTGCAGTCGATTGCGCAGGCGATATTCGACCGCCAGCAGGACTTTTTCGAGTACGGTTTCAAGGCTCTGAAGCCGCTCACCGAAGTCGAAATCGCGAAGACGGTCGGCGTTCACGGCACTACGGTGTCCCGGACGGTTCGCGACAAATACGCCGCGACCCCCAAAGGCACGATAGAGTTGCGCCGCTTTTTTGTGACGGGCGTGAAGACTTCGGGAGGAGCGACGATTTCGCAAGATGCCGTGATGGACGCCTTGCGCGACATAGTCGCCGCCGAAGACAAGGCTGCCCCGCTCTCTGACGAGCGCATAGCGGAAGCGCTCAAGGAAAAAGGCTACCCCGTGGCTAGGCGCACTGTGGCGAAATATCGCGACCGGCTCGGAATAGAGGGTGCAAGCGCGCGAAAGAGAGTATAGGCTTTTGCGGGGATTGGTGGCGAGAAAGGGGATCGAACCCTTGACCTTAGGCTTATGAGTCCTGCGCTCTACCAACTGAGCTATCTCGCCAAAGACTCCATAACGGAGACAACAGTTGTGTATGATACCAAATTCTCCCAAAGCCGTCAACTGTGCACCCCGGCCCAAAACGCCCGC
>ONWT01000081.1 GCA_900321575.1 uncultured Lentisphaerota bacterium
ATCGACTTCCCCGCGCCCGTCATCTCGGTCGCCGTCAAGCCGAAGAGCCGCGGCGACAACGAGAAGCTCGGCGTCGCGCTGCACGCCCTCGCGATGGAAGACCCGACCTTCGTCGTCAGCTTCGACCAGGAGACTTCCGAAACGATCATCGCCGGTATGGGCGAGCTCTATCTCGAAGTCATCGTCGACCGTCTGAAGCGCGAATTCAATGTCGATTGCGACGTTGGCGCGCCTCAGGTCGCCTATCGCGAGACGATTACCGTGCCTGTCGACAACGAGTACAAGCATGTCAAGCAGTCCGGCGGCCGCGGCCAGTACGCCCACGTCTGCCTTAAGCTTGCTCCCCAGGAGCCCGGCAAGGGTTTCGAGTTCGTCAACGAGGTCAAGGGCGGCGTGATTCCGACCGAGTACATTCCCGCCGTCGAGAAGGGCGTCAAGAAGGCGCTCGAGAGCGGTCCTCTCGCGGGCTTCCCCGTCGTTGACGTCAAGGCTACGGTCTACTTCGGCAGCTACCATGAAGTCGACTCGAACGAATTCGCCTTCATTACTTGCGCGATGCAGTGCTTCAAGCAGGCGTTCATGAAGGCCAAGCCTCAGCTGCTTGAGCCGATGATGGATGTCGAAGTCGCCGTCCCCGAGCAGTACATGGGCGCGGCAAACGGCTCGATCAACCAGCGTCGCGGTCGCGTAGAGGGTATGGAAGACCGTGCCGGCGTCAAGCTGATCAAGGCTACCGTCCCGCTAGGCGAGATGTTCGGCTACTCGAACGCAATCCGTACGGTCACTCAGGGCCGTGGAACCTTCACGATGATCTTCAAGCAGTATGAAGCTGTCCCGAAGGCGATCGCCGAGGAGGTCGTTCAGAAGCGCGTCAAGGAAGGCAAAGTCCGTCCTTTCAGCGCTGACTAATCGTACAAGTTAGACGAAAAGGAGGCGACGCCATGCTCGAGGTCACTATATTGGCCATATTGCAGGGCGTCGCCGAGTTTTTGCCCATATCCAGTTCCGGGCATCTTGTGATTGGGCAGCACCTTTTGGGTGTTCAGGAGCCCGGTATGAGGCTGGATGTGTTTCTTCATGTCGGCACTCTGCTGAGTATTGTCGCCTTTTATTTCTCGACGATTTGGCGAATCGTTCGCCGCTGCGAGTGGTTCTATGCGATGAAGATATTGGCCAGTGCGATACCGGCCGTGATAGTATATGTCTGTTTCAAGGACTTCATCGACGGTATGTTTGACAATTCCAGAATGGTGGGAGCCTTGTTGATGTTTACGGGCGCCATACTTCTGGGTACGCGCTATTTGCCGCGAGGGTCCAAGGACGTCAGCTTGTTGCGTGCGCTCTTTATGGGGCTAGGGCAGGCCGTCGCATTGCTGCCTGGGGTTTCGCGAAGCGGCATGACTCTGGCCTGCGCCCGCAGCGGCAAGGTTGACGCCGAGAAGTCGGCGGAGTTTTCGTTCCTTATGTCCGCTCCCCTGATCGTAGGCGGCGCTTTGCTTGAAATACTGAAGAGCGACGCCGTAACCGAAGCGGGTGAGATCGGATGGGGTCTCACGCTTTATGGTGCGGCTCTTTCGGCTGTTGTAGGTTATTTTTCGCTTAAACTGCTTGTCCGCGCATTGAAGGGCAAATGGTTTTGGGTGTTCGGCCCGTATTGTATCGCCATGGGCCTTGCCACCCTGCTTTTCATCAAATGATTTAGGGGTAATATGTTCATACGACTCACAAAAAAAGACGGCACGTTTGTTTGGCTGAATACAGAATACATTGTTACGGTCGAGCCTGTCCGTACAGGCGGAACGATTGTGGTGCCTGTCGGCGACGGCCTTGATTATGAAGTGCGCGAATCGGCCGAAACCATCATTTCTCTTGTTGAAGGCACACCGGTGGAGGAGATAGCTGCGACCGTAGCGGAGACGCCTGAAGAGGCTCCTGCTGAAGCAACCCCCGCCCCCGAAGCAGATCCCGCTGAGGCTCCCGTATTCGAACAGACAGAGGTGGAGGTCAAGAGCGAGGCGGAATCAGCCGCGGCAGTTGCCGCTGTCATTCAGTTGACGCCGCCTGAAGCGCCTGCAGATGGCAAGCCTGCCAAGCGGGCTCGCAAGACAAAGGGCCGTCCTGTCCCGGCCGGAACGCCCGCTACCGAAGGCGAACGCAAGGTAGTGCGCCATCGCGCGGCGAGAAAGACGCCGTTGGAACTTACCGAAGACCAGTTGTCGCGTATCCGGGCAATGGCGCCGCGCTCCGTGAAAAGGCTTTCAAACACGCTCTCGTCGCAATTCGACGTGATAGAGTCCGAGACGGTGATTCGGTCGCTTGTAGAGCATGATATAATAACAGTAGACGAACAGAGCCACATAACTTGGATAAAATGACACAAACGCCAGGAACGGGAGATTTCCTTCTAAGATGGCGCGGAGACGTGCTTACGGTCACATTGCGTCTTGACCGTCCCAGAAAGGGACGCGCCGCTTTCCGCACGAACATTGGCCACGCCAGAATACGCCGCCGCGAAATAATAGCCGAAACCGAGCGCGGCGAAACCCCGCTCGCAAAGGCGTGGACTGATATTCCTCTCTCCGAAGTCTCTCCTGGATTATACAGTGCCGAAATTACGCTTGATGAAGTCGGCATTTTCTCAGGCAAGGCGTGTTTTTTCCCGGAGGGCTCCAACGTGCCCGAATGGCCTGAAGGGACAAACACCCACATTAAAGTAGAGAGTGCCGAAGTTCGCCAATCCAATTCGATATATACGGTTTTTCCGCGCCAGTTCGGCTCTTTCCGTGAGATTGCCCGCCGTCTCGACTTGATAATGGGCGAGATGGGGTTTGGCATAATCCAAACGTTACCGCCTTTCCCCGTGCCTACGACATATGCGGTGATGGGCGAGTATGGGTGCCCGTTTGCCGCGCTCGACTTCTTCAGTGTAGATCCTTCGATGGCGGAGTTTGACGAATATGCCACGCCGCTTGACCAGTTCAAGGAGCTGATAGACGCCGTTCATTCAAGAAGAGGGCTTTTCTTCGTCGACCTGCCGGCCAACCACACGGGCTGGGCTTCGACGCTTCAGACTCATCATCCTGATTGGTTCCACCGGGGCAAAGACGGGCGATTCATCTCTCCGGGCGCGTGGGGAGTGACATGGGCCGATCTTGTGGAACTCGATTATTCGAATCCGCAGCTTCGCGCATATATGGCGGATGTGTTCCTTTTCTGGTGCAGAAACGGCGTAGACGGCTTTCGTTGCGATGCGGGATACATGATTCCGCTGAAGACGTGGGAATACATAGTTGCGCGTGTCCGCGAAGAATATCCCGATACTGTCTTTATGCTGGAAGGGCTCGGCGGCGATTTGAAGATAACCGACGCTCTCCTTTCGGAGGCGAATATCGACTGGGCTTATTCCGAAGTCTTCCAGACCTATGATCGCAGCGCGTTCGAGTGGTATCTGCCCGGTGCGATCGCCCGCAGCGAAAAATACGGTACGCTGGTGCATTTCGCCGAAACCCACGACAACGACCGTCTGGCGAAGCAAGGCGAGCGATACGCGAGGCTTCGCGTGCAGCTTGCCGCGCTTTTGAGCTGGCAGGGGGCGTGGGGTATCGCGAATGGCGTAGAGTGGTATTGCCGCGAGAAGATAGACGTCCACGGCAAGAACGACCTCAACTGGGGCGCCTCGAGAAATATGGTTGACCTCATCGCCCGCCTGAACACTATTCTGGCGAAATGTCCGTCTTTCCGTTCCGGCTCGCATCTTGAGGTGGTCACCGAGGGCGAAGGCAACACTTTGGCCGTTTCCCGCGACGGACTTCTCGTGCTGGCCAATCTCGACACCACCGCCCCCGCGCGAATACAGTGGCGGCACGGCGTGTTCACCGCGCCGAAGGGCTACGATCTGGTCACGGATCGCATGGTGTCCACGGAGCGCGGCGTCTCTCTTGCGCCCGGCGAAGTTCTCTGCCTTTATCCGGTGACGAACAATGCCGTAGAAGAGTCTTTGATAAACGGCAGCGACGTCTGGGCGGCGCAAGACGAAGCGGTTGAAGCGGTGGAACCCAAGAAGAAGATAAACTTCCACTGGTCGTTCCCGCGCGACTCAAACCGTGCGGTTTGCGTGCCCGAGAATCAGGTCGTCGAGGTTACCGCGCCTTACCATTTCAGAATGCGCATAATCGACCCCGTGACGGGGCGCACTCTTCGCGTTTGCCGCAGCGGCCGTGGCCATCGCGCCACATTCGAGACGCCCCACTACAAGGGGGATGGTACGCATTGCCGCGAACTTGATTTCTTCATCGTGGTCTATTCGCCCGGCCATTCGATGCGCGTTCACTCCAAATTCATGGTTCCGCCGCGTTCGTCGATGGCGAAGGTGAAGCTTTCGGTGACGGCCGACGAGATTCGCAAGTCGCCGCTGATGCGGACTATCCTCTCGAACGGAGCAGGCGCGGCTTCTCAGCTTCGTGTCGGCTGGGGAGAGATCGCGAGCCAGTATGACGCCATTCTTGCGGCGAATCCCAATCCGAACGTGCCCTCCGACAGGATCAATCTCTGGACTCGCACGCGATGCTGGCTTCAGCGCGAGGGTTACATGCGCGAACTGGATAGCCACTGCCTTATGCGCTTTAGGGGCGACCCTGCGGGCAAGTGGGCCAGATGGGATTTCCACGTGCCTTGCGGCATGGGGCGCGATACGGCGTTCGCTTTCGAGGTATCGCTCGCCACCGGCGAAAATGCGGCTCGCCTCAAGGTGCTCCGCTATGATGCCGGCGAAAATGACGTAGGCGATCAGGTGCGGCTTGTGTTCCGCCCCGATATCGAATGGCGTAGCTTCCATTCGACGACAAAGGCCTACATGGGGGCGGAATCGCTGTTTGCGCGCGCTTCCAAGCCATTGCCGTCGCAAGGCATCGTCGGCGGCTTTACGTTCAGTCCGTACGGCGAGACGTTTACGATGAACGTCGAGAACGGACACTACCATCACGAGCCCCAGTGGGATTACAACGTGTCGCACGCCGAAGAGGCTGCGCGCGGGCAGGACGGCTCGGGAGATTTGTTCAGCCCCGGCTGGATATCGGCCGATTTGAAGGTTGGCGAATCGGTGTCGATAATAGGCCGGCTCGGCGAACCGCCGCTGGGGCTGGAGTTCCACGAACCCGACGAAAAGTCTGCTGATGCGCTGCCCGTCGCCGAGGCTCTCAAACAGTCCCTCGATCTGTTTATAGTCAAACGCGACGAACTGAAGACTGTCATCGCGGGCTATCCGTGGTTCCTCGACTGGGGCAGGGATACCTTCATATTCATGCGCGGCATGATCGCCGCGGGCAAGCTGGAGGATTCCCTCAAGATACTCAAGGCCTTTGCCGAATTCGAGGAGAACGGCACCCTGCCGAACATAATCTACGGCAAGACGGCCGGCAATCGCGATACCACAGACGCGCAGTTGTGGTTCATTCGCTGCGTCGAGGAGCTGGAGGATGCGATCTTGACGAAAGGCTCGACCGCGGCGGAAGGGCAGCTTTCGTTCGATTTTGCCAAAGATGGCGAAACCGAGCCTTCTGTCGGCGATTTGGCCGACCTCAAGCGTACTTGCGCCCGAATCGTCAACGCCTATGTCTCCGGTACGCCAAACGGCATACATATGGATAAAGGTTCCGCGCTTGTCTGGAGCCCCAGCCATTTCACGTGGATGGACACAAACTATCCGGCCTGTACACCGCGCGTCGGGTATCCCGTCGAAATACAGGCGCTGTGGATTTCGGCGTTGCGCTATCTGGGCCGCGACAGGTTGGCCGCCCGCGCCAAAGCGTCCGTAGAGAAGTATTTCCGTTGGGATCGCGGCTACCGCGACTGCCTCGCCGCTCCAAACGGCGAAAGCGCCGCCGATGCGCTGCCCGAGGATACGATACGTCCAAACCAGCTGTTCCTGATAACGCTGGGCGTCTTGAATGATACGTCGATATTGACCGCTACCGAAGAGTTGCTGGCTCCTGGGGGAATCCGCTCGCTCAATTCCGGCCACCCTCTCTACAAGGGCGTGTACGAAGGCGATGAGGATACCCAGCGCAAGCCCGCCTACCACAACGGCACCATTTGGGCATGGCCATTCCCCCTCTACGCCGAGGCGATGGCGATGACGAAGACGTGTCCGCGCGAAGTCGCTCGCCAGTTGCTGGCGTCCGCCGTGGAGAACCTGAATGCGGGCTGCCTCTGCCATATGAGCGAAATCGCCGACGGCGACGCCCCCCATGAGCAGAGGGGTTGCGCCGCCCAGGCTTGGAGCGTGAGCGAATTGCTTCGCGTCTGGCTCAAGCTTGGGGCGTGATACGGCTTCGCTTATCTGTCGGCGCGGACTTCGCGGCCTTTGACTTGAAGGGCGGATTTTCGGTATAATATGCGCTGATAATGAAAAAGGAATTGTCCATTCGCACAGCCCTCTTTGCGGTGTCGTTTCTGGCGATGTTGTACGGGTATTGGCTCATGCTTTCAAACCACGCCCCGGCCATGTTCGCCAGCGACATTGAAGACATGTCCTATGCTTGGTACGTGCCTTTGTTCTCGCTCTATGTCGTCTGGAAGGAGCGTCGCGAGATTGTCGCGAGCCTCGGGGAGCCTTCCATGGCTGGTTTTCTGCTCGCGCTGCCGTCTTTTGCCGCCGGTTTTCTCGGCATAAGGGGGCATCAGCTACGGCTTGAGATTATCGGTTTTGCGGGGCTTGTAATCTCGCTTACGTGGCTCTATTTCGGCGCGAAAACGATGCGGCGAATTCTTTTTCCGGCGTTGTTTCTGCTCTTCTGCATGCCTCTGGCGACGTTTCTCGATGTGGTTACGGTCCATTTGCGCATATTCTCCACTGGCGCGGCCTATGCCATATTGAAGGGGTTTGGCGCTGACGTGGTGCGCCAAGGCACGATGCTCATGTCGTCCACAGGTTCGTTCGCGATCGATGTCGCCGACCCCTGCAGCGGTTTGCGGTCGTTGTTTGCGCTTGCGGCCCTTACCGCAGGCTACGCTTATTTCAACCAGCCCACCTGGCTCAGGCGGGGGCTGTTGTTTGCGCTTTCGGTGCCGATTGCCGTTTTCGGCAATGTGGTCAGAATACTTACGATCGTCCTTGTCGCGGCTTGCTGTTCGCCCGATTTCGCGACAGGCTTCTACCACGATTATTCCGGTTATGTCGTGTTCATGGCCGCCATAATGATGATGCTCGGCGCGAGCGCGGCCATATCGAAGGGGGCCGAACGATGAGAAACCTCGCTTTGCCTGCCGTGGTGACGCTTTTGATGTGCGTCGGGATGTGGTATCAGTCGCTCACCCCCGAGCCCGTGGTCGCCGAAACTCCGCCCGTGAGCGTCCCCGATGTGGAGGGCTATTCCGTGCGCGACCTCGAGCCCGGCGAGGCTGAATTGACCATATTGCCGTCCGACACCCGCTTCGTCAAGCGCCTCTACACCGCCCCGGACGGAAGATGGTTCCAGATAACCGTCGTGATAGGCGGCGCCAGCAAAAGCTCGATACACCGCCCCGAACTGTGCCTGCCCGCGCAAGGCTTTCAGATGATGCGTCCGCGTTCCCTCGCGGCGTGCGGCCTGGAGTGGCGCTCCATTTCGCTTGTGCGCGCTGGCTCCGCGCCGCTCGGCTTCGCATACACGTTTTTCAACGGCGAGGGCTTCCGCACGGCTTCTCATGTCCGCCGTATTTTCAGGGATGTGTGGGACCGTTCCGTATTGAACCGCATAGATCGCTGGGTGATGGTCACGCTCAACGCCTATACCGACGACGATCGCGCGATTGCGGAGTTTCTCGAAAAGATAGGGGAGATCAGCCCATGTTTGCACTAATATGGCCATATGCCGCGTGTTTTCTCGGCGCACTGGCATTGACGCTCGTCTTGACGCCGCTTGTCCGCGAAATGAATCGCCGCCTTGGCATGGTGGACAAGCCCGACAAGCGCCGCATAAACAAGATACCGATTCCGCGCGGCGGCGGACTCGCCCTTGCGGCGGGCGTTCTTCTTTCGTTCGGCCTTTTTGTCGGCTTTTCGGGGAGCGAACCCATGCAGGGGTTCGACTCGGGCTCCTTTCTGCGCCTCTGCGCGCTCTCGATTCTCATGGCCGGCGTCGGCCTGGCGGACGATCGATTCTCCCTCGCGCCGAAGCTGAAGCTGCTCTGCCAGATTGTCGTCGCGTCGCTCGCCTGGTGGCTTTGCGGCATCGGTTTCAGGGATATCTGGCCGTGGCTGCCTTCGTGGCTTGACGCCGCCATTACGGTGATGTGGATTGTCGGCGCGGTGAACGCCTTCAACCTTATCGACGGTCTCGACGGCCTCGCCTCGGGCCTCGCTTTCATCGCCGTTCTGGGCATGGCTGGTGCGCTTGTGTTCTCGGGCAACGCCCATGCGGTATATTTTCACCTGGCGTTTGCCGGCGGACTTCTCGGCTTTTTGCGCTACAACTACAATCCGGCCTCCGTCTTTCTCGGCGATTGCGGCTCGATGTTCATCGGCTTCATGCTGTCCGTCCTGCCGCTCTGCTCCCACGAGGCCGATTCGTTTCTCGTTTCGGTGGGCGTGCCGCTTCTGGCGATGGGCGTGCCGATATTCGACACTTCGCTCGCGATTCTCAGAAGATCGATCAGGCATCTTTTGAACCGCGGCGACAATTCGTCCGAAGGCGAAGTGATGACGGCCGATTCCGACCATTTGCACCACAGAATACTCCGCTCGGTCGGGTTGAGTCAGCGAAAGGCCGCTTGGGCGCTGTATGTCCTCGCGCTCTTCCTCGTGGCCGTCGGGCTTGTCGGAATGTCGCTCAGGTCGCGTGCCGCAGGCCTTTGGCTGTTTGCGGTCACCGTCGCCGCCGTTGTGATATTCCGCGACATGGCGCGCGTCGAGCTTTTTGACGCCGGGCGGCTCTTGAGCGCCGTTGCCCACGCGCGCGATACTTCGACGCGCCGCCGTATTGCACGGTTCGCCACGCCCGTCTATCTTCTGCTTGATATCGTCATGCTTGCCGTATCGGCGCTTGTCGTTAGATCTACGCTCTACGGCGGCGTGAGCAGATATGCGGTCATGACTTTTCTGCCGATACGGGTAACTGCGATATTCCTCTTTCTTTTCATATTCAACGTCTACCGCACGGTATGGTCGAGGGCGATGCTCTCGAACTATATCCGCATAGTCATTGCGTGCATATTCGGCGCCGTCCTAGGTTCGGTCGTGATATATTATCTGCCCGGCGAAACCCACGTCGTGCCTCTTAAGACCGTGACGCTCTACTACGCCATGACAAGCGCGGTAGGCGTGGTTCTCATACGCACGGTGCGCAACATCGTGCGCGATACGTTCTATGCCATCGACTGCAACCGTATCATCGGCCGTAAGGACGTCTCCCGCATTCTCGTGTACGGCTCGGGTCTAAGGTACAGGACTTTCCGCCGCGAACTGGTAAGGACCGCTTCTGAGAACAAGCGCATAATCGTCGGCCTCATCGACGACGACCTTCTTCTACGTGGCAAGTATATCGGCGGCGTGAAGGTGATGGGCACGCTCATGGAGGCGCGCGAAATCATAAACGAGGTGAATGCCGACGCCGTCGTGGTGGCATGCGAGATTTCGCCCGATTGGATGAAGATCGTGCGCCAGACCCTCGAACCGACGGGCGTGAAGATTACGTATTTCTCATTTGGCGAAACGGAACTCAAGTAATGGCGACGATAAGCAAAGAAGACGTGTTGAAATTCCACCAGGGCGGCAAGGTGTCCGTCCGCCTGCCCAAGCCCCTGAAAAGCAAGGACGATCTGTGTCTCGCCTATACTCCAGGCGTCGCGCAGGCCGTAAAGGAGATCGCCGCCGCTCCCGATTCGGTATACGACATTACGGCCAAATCGAATCTCGTCGCCGTCGTTTCGGACGGTACCGCGATTCTCGGCCTCGGCGATCTAGGCGCTGCGGCGTCGATTCCCGTGATGGAAGGCAAGGCCGTGCTCTTCAAATCGTTTGCCGATGTGGACGCGTGGCCCGTGCCGCTCGACCATTGCCGCATCGGCGGCGCGAATACCGGCAAGACCGACCCCAAGCGCGTCATAGACGCAGTGCTCGCGATAGCGCCGCAGTATGGCGGAATAAATCTGGAGGATATCGCCTCGCCCGCGTGTTTCGAGATAGAGGATACTCTGGACAGGCTGCTGGATATACCCGTCTTCCACGATGACCAGTGGGGAACCGCCGTTATCGCGACGGCTGGGGTGATAAACTTCGCGTTTCTGAAGGGCAAGACGCTCTCCTCTCTCAAAATCGTCATCAATGGGGCGGGCGCTGCTGGCACGAGAATCGCCGACATGCTGAAGGCGGCGGGGGTTCGCGACATAACGATGTTCGACATCAAAGGCGTTCTTTCGTCCGCCCGCGACGATCTGCCGCCGCAAAACCGCGTCCATGCGCGCGAAGTGCCGCTTGGCCTGACTCGCCGCGAGGCCATGACTGGAGCGGACGTATTTATCGGCGTGAGCGCGGCGAATGTGATTTGCGGCGACGACGTAAAGGCGATGGGGGATTTTCCGGCGATATTCGCGATGGCCAATCCCGACCCCGAAATCCGCCCCGAGGCTGTCGCCGAAGCGATGGAGGGCAGGCGTTACGTGATGGTCACTGGGCGCAGCGACTATCCGAACCAGATAAACAACGTGCTCGGCTTTCCCTATTTGTTCAGAGGCGCGCTTGATGTCAGGGCGAGTACGATAAACGCGGAGATGAAAGTCGCCGCTGCGAACGCCTTGGCGATGCTCGCCAGAGAGCCCGTCCCCGAGAGCGTTTCGGCGCTGTATCCGGGCGAAGACCTCGCTTTCGGCGACGCTTACATCATACCCAAGCCGTTCGACCGCCGCTTGATGGTCGAAGTCAGCGCGGCCGTGGCCGAAGCCGCGATAAGGAGCGGCGTCGCGAAACGTCCCCGCGATATCGCGGCCTACCGCGCAGAGCTCGAACGCCGCGCAACAAGCAGAATGGGCGACTGAGATATGCAAAAGCGCAAGAAGATAATCGTTCTCGGGGCGACGGGCTCCATCGGACTTAACACCCTCGATGTGATCCGTTCACACCCTGACTGCTTTGAGGCCGTCGCGCTGGCCGCGTTGCGCTCCAAGGAGAAATGCGATGCTCTCGCCGCCGAATTCGGCGCCAAGGCGTATGTCGGCGAAGATGCCGCCGTCAGAGCCGTGACGGAGAACGACGCCGACATCTGTCTCGTGTCCACAGTCGGCGTCTCTGGCATAAGGCCCACCCTCGCCGCGATAGAGAAGGGTATGGATATCGCGCTCGCGACGAAAGAGGTCATGGTCATGGCGGGCGAACTCGTCACCGCAGAAGCGCGTCGCCGCGGCGTGAGGTTTCTGCCTGTCGACAGCGAGCACAGCGCGATATTCCAGTGTCTCGCGGGCGGCGGCGAACGCTTTGTCGACCGCCTTATACTTACCGCTTCCGGGGGACCATTCCTCGACAGGCCCGCCGATTTGTCATCCGTCACCGTGGCCGAGGCGCTGAACCATCCGAGATGGAAGATGGGCCCCAAGGTCACTGTCGATTCATCGACGATGATGAACAAGGGTTTCGAGGTGCTCGAAGCCAGATGGCTGTTCGATGTGCCGCCGGAGAGGATAGATGTCGTGGTGCATCCCCAATCTATCGTGCATTCTCTCGTCACGTTCAACGATGGCGCGACTCTGGCACAGCTCTCGCCGCCCGATATGCGCGTCGCCATACAGTATGCGCTGACTTGGCCCGACCGCCTCGCCTCGACGCGCGAAGCCCTCGACCTCGCCGCGCTTGGCAGGCTCGACTTCCGCGCTCCCGATCCCGGCAGATTCCCCTGCCTGCGCCTCGTGAAAGAGGCTCTGGCCATGGGCGGGTGCGCCACTGCCGTGCTGGCCGCCGCCGACGAATGGGCCGTCCAGGCGTTCATCGACGGGCGAATCGGCTATACGGATATCCCCCGCGTGGTGGAGACCTGCCTGGAAAAGGCGCCTAGGACTGATTGCTCCTCGATAGAGCAGGTGTTTGCATCCAGCGACTGGGTGTTCAGGTATTTGGAGACTCAATGGAAACGATAAGCACAATCCTCTACATTTGCGCGTGCGTACTTCTGTTTTCGCTCGCCATCGCCATACACGAATTCGGCCACTTCATCGCCGCGCTTAAACTCGGCCTTCGCGTCGAAGCCTTTTCGATAGGCTTCGGTCCCGTTTTGTGGAAGAAGACCGTCAATGGCGTCGAATACCGCCTTAGCGCGATTCCCCTTGGCGGATATGTGATGATTCCAGACGTGGACCCCGAGGGAACCAAAAGGCTGGAGGGGGGCGATTCGTCCAAGGATTCACCGCGCGAGCGCATACCCGCCTGGAAAGAGGTCGTCGTCGCCGTCGCTGGGCCTGCGATGAATATAGTGCTGGCCGCGGTGATAGCCGTCGCGCTTTCGGTCGCGCCCGGTGCAAGGTTCGGCGAACTGCCTGCGACGATCGGCGCGGTCGTCGAAGGCGGCCCTGCGGATATGGCCGGCATCAAGCCCGGCGACACGGTGCTGTCGGTGGGCGGCCGCGACGTCTCCACCTGGACCGATATGCAGACCGAGGTCCAGATTTCCGGCGGCAGACTCGTGGAGTTCGCGGTGTCGCGTCCCGAAATCGGCGAGCTGAAGTTTTCCGTCCTGCCCGC
>ONWT01000084.1 GCA_900321575.1 uncultured Lentisphaerota bacterium
GTGAAAGAGAAGAATATCGGCGGCGAACACAACGCCGAGCTTTCGATGTCCCTCTCGCTCGGCGTGCTGCCGTTCGTGCAGGACTGGTTTTCTTTCGACCCAGCGACCGCGAAAGAGGTCGTGATATTCGGCGCACCTGATTTGTGGTACGCGGCCGGAGTGACGCCCGTTCCCGAATTCATGTTCTTCGGCGCGGATCCCGCCCGAAAGACCGACTGGGGCGAATGGGCCGCCAAATACGACGAAGTGCTCGCGGCGCCGGACGGGTGGGGCAGCTACAGACTTTGGAGGGTGAAAGATCCCGTCGAGAAGATGCGTCTTGAGTTGCGCCGCCATATAGGTTTCGTCGCGAACAACTATGGCGTGTGGCTTCAGGACCAAGGTCGCGACGATGAGGCCTTCGCGATGTACGATCTTGTTCTCGAGTCGATCGACAGGGACAATGTCTGTGCGCTTTTCAACGCTTTTGAAATGGTGCAGGCGAAGCATCCCAAGGCGTCCGCAAAGCGTTTCGATTACGAGAAGCGCCTCAAGGCGATAGTCGCGGATTCTGAGCGCCGCTATCGCCTGTGGTCGCTGTCGACCTATTACGGCTACATACGCAATCCCGATCTGCTTGTCCGCCAGGGTTTTGCGTGGGCGAGATCGGGCCGTCCCGGCGAGGCTCTCTCGCAGATTCGCAGGGCGATAGACTTTATACCGACCGACCGGCGCAGTTCGATATTGAATATGATGGCTGCGCTTTATGCGAGCGAAGACGATCGCGCCAAGTCCCGCGAAGTCTACGAGCAGGTTCTCGCGGGCAATGCGGAGGACCACGATGCGCTGATCGGCATGATGAGGCTTTCGTTGCTCGACGGAGACAGCGAAAAGGCTCTCGAATATCTCGAACGCGCCGCCGCAGCTGGCGGCGACGACCCGAGAATCAAGATCGAGTTGGCGATGGCCGCTCTCATGAAGCAGGATTTGTCCACCGCGAAGGACATTCTCAAGCAGGTGACAGATGCCGACGCCACCGACCTCAGGGCGTGGTCCTTGCTGGCTGCGGTCACGATGCAGCAGAGCGACGCTTCAAAGGACGCCGCAGAGAAGCAGGTTTTCGACAAGGAGCTGTCCGACGTCATACTGCCCGCGATGGAGAAGCAGGCCCGCGGCCCCAACGATTATTACGTCCAGATGACCAAGGCGTTTCTGCTCATGCGCCAGGGCGCGGAAAAACGTCGCGAGGCGCGGGACGCTTTCGCCGCGGCCGCGAAGGAGAGGCCTGACATCGCCGCGACCCAAGATCTTGTGATGGGGCTCGATATTTCGCTTGACGATGCCGAGTCGGCCGAGCGCCATGCGAGGGACGTTTTGAGGCGAAACCGCAATTCGCCGCTCGCAAACTACGTGATGGGTTCGCTTGCGCTGCGCCGCAGCGACTATCCCACCGCGGAGCTGTATCTCAGAAAAGCGGCGGACGCGAAGAGCCCCGTGGTTCTGGCAATGAACGACCTCGCCGAGGTGCTTCGCCGCGGCAAGCGTTATGCCGAGGCCGAACGATATGCCCGCATGGCCGTAAAGACAGATCCCAATTTGTATGTCGCCTGGGAGACGGTCGGCTCCGTGCTCATGGACGCGGGCGGCGATCTCGACGAGGCTCGTGCATGCATAGAGAAGGCCGTCGAGCTGTCGAAGGTCGATGGCCGCAGCGAAGACATAAGAATGCTCGTGTCCCTCGCGAGAGTGCTGTCTTTGAAGGGCGATTCCAAGATGGCGCGGGTGACACTGAGAAAAGTGCAGAGCAGGATTGACGAGCTTTCGGAGTTCGAGAAGCGCGAATATGACGAGTTGATGAAGAATGTTCGCTGAATTTCTAGTCTTTGCATCGCTGCAGATAGGCCCGTTCTGGCAGCAGACGGACAACAGCATGGCGCTTTGTCCGTTTTGGTCTAGCGAGACGGTCGAGGCTGACGGGCGCCATGCCGAGGTGGACACCACCGATGTTCTCTGGCCGGTGTTCACCTCCCATCGCGATTGGTGGCGCTTTTGCCTCTTTACGCATTATCAGGAACAGCAAGACGGGGGCTGGCAGTTTGAGATAATGCCGATATGGTTCAACGGCAAAGACGTTGACGACGGGTCGTATTGGGGGCTCTTTCCTCTTTGGGGGCACCATCCGCATATTTTGATGCTGAATGACTGGGATTTCTGCCTTTGGCCGCTTTGGATGCGGTACAAGACGCCTCGTTCGCAGACACGCGGCGAAGAAGGTGACGATTGGATGACATCCAATGTGGTGCTTTTCCCGTTCTTCCATTGGCGAGACGACGGGTCGTGGGGAGTGTGGCCTTTATGCGGGGTGGGCCATCAGCGCGAAAGCGATCACTATTATGCTCTGTGGCCGATAGCGACCTGGGCTTCATACAGAGCCGATAGAGACACGGGCGGAGCCGGATATTCGTGGATGTTTTGGCCGCTTTGGGCGAGCATAGAGCGCGAAAGGGAATCGCAGTGGATGTTTGTTCCGCCTTTCTTCGGCTATGCCAAAACGCCATTCGGCAGCCGTATTCGTGCGCCATGGCCGTTTTTCGAACTTGAGAGAACGACAGCCAAGCGGCGTATATCGGTATTTCCGCTGTTTGAAGACGTGAGACTCAACAGATACAGCAACGGCTCGTCCGAAAGAGGCGCCACAAGATTCGGCTGGAAGCTTGTGGAGCTCTACCGTGGCGAAGACGGCAGGATCGAAGAGACGAGGGTTTTCCCGTTTTGGACAAGCGGAGGGAGCATTTTCCGCGTTTGGCCGTTCTGGTCGTCCGAGAAGGAAGACGCCGCGGGTGAAGTCGTGCATACGCGCGTGCTCGAGCTGTTTCCGATTCGCTGGGTCGATGCGATAGATCGTAATTGGGCGCCGTATTGGACGTTTTACGAGTCGCGGTCCAATCCGATCTGCACCGACCATTCGCTGTTCTGGGGCATAATCAAATGGCGTACTTACGCGAAATAAGGATGTGGGCCCGCGCTTTGCGGGTTGAGCAGTGGACGAAGAACGGCGTCGTCATGATGGCGTGGTTCTTTTCTGTCGCGGATGCAAGCCAGCGCGATATCGTGCGCGGATGGGAGTCTTTTCTGCTCGCGTTCGCCATGGCTGGCGCGTTTTCGCTCATATCGTCTTCTTTCTATCTGCTCAACGACGTCTCGGACTATGACTCGGACAATCTTCATCCGGTAAAGAAATTGCGGCCAGTAGCGTCAGGGTTGGTTTCCAGAATGACCGCAGTACGCGTGGCGCTCACGCTTTTTGCGACAGGTTTTGCCTATCCTGCAATGGTGGTCATGATGCTGCCGTCTCGCACATTGGCGTTTGCGACCGTTCTGGCCTATACGGTGATGCAGTGTCTTTATACGGGCTTTTTGAAGCGCATTCCGTATCTCGACGTGTTTACGCTGGCCGCAGGCTTCGTCTTGCGCGCTGTTGCCGGAGCGGCCATCATAACGGCCTATATTTCGCCGTGGCTTCTGGTCTGCACGTTGACGCTGTCCATGTTTCTGGCGTTCTGCAAGCGCAAGAACGAGATGGAGACCGCCGCCGAATCGCGTGAGGTCTTGAAGCGCTACCATCCGCGAACCCTCAAGACGTGCATAATCGTTTCCGGAGCGCTTTCGTTTCTCGAATATCTTGCCTATACGCTGACATCGAAGATGGGCATGCGGTTTCCCGGACTCAGCCTCACTTCGCTTTTCGTGCTTGGCGGCATTGTGCGTTATACGGTCCTTTCCTGGCGCAAGGGCGATACAGGGCGACCGGAGATGGTGCTTCTTTCGGACAAGATACTTTGGTGCATACTGACCGGCTATGCGGTATGCTCGGTTTCTGCAGTGGCGGTCGCGTTGTGAAATTTCTTCAAGAGTTAGCGGAAAGACGGCGCTTCGGCATGCGCCCGGGATTGGACACGATAAGGGCTGTTTGCGCCAATCTCGGACAGCCCCAGTCCAAGATTCGCGCAATACACATTGCCGGCACAAACGGCAAGGGGGCTGTTTCGGCCATCATCGATTCATGTCTGCGCGCGAACGGCATAAGATGCGGAAGATACACATCGCCTCACCTTGTCAAACTGAACGAGCGATTCTTCATTGATGGCGCGCCTGCCGACGAGGCGTTGATAGACGCCTCCGCCAAAAAGGTCGCGTCTGTCGCGCCGCCAGAGATGACTTTCTTCGAGGCCTTGACGGCGGTCGCATTTGATCTGTATGCCACGGCTGGTGTCGGGCAAGTAGTCATGGAGACGGGGCTCGGCGGCAGGCTTGACGCGACGAACATCTGCGAGCCGGAGATCTGCGTGATAACCAGAATAGGCCTTGACCACTGCGACTGGCTCGGGGACACGATAGCCGAGATCGCGTCCGAAAAGGCCGGCATAATAAAGCCCGGCGTGCCTGTCGTGGCAGGCGAGAATTCCGAAGAGGCGATGCGTGTGATAGAGCGCCGCGCGCATGATGTCGGTGCGCCTCTGATATATGCGCCAGACGTCGCCAAAGAGTCCGATATACCGGAAGGGTATTCGCTGGAGGGCGCTTTCAACCGCGAAAACGCCGTAACGGCGCTCGCTGCGCTGGGAACTCTCGGCATCGTCGATTGCGCCGAAGGCTTCAGCTCTGTCGTCTGGCCGGGTCGCTTTCAACGGATTGGGAATTTCATCGTGGACGGGGCGCACAACCCGCCTGCTGCGAAAGCCCTTTCGGCAGCGCTTGGCGGCAAAAAGCTGTCCCTTGTCGCCGGGTTTTGCGGGGATAAGGATGTGGATGCGGTTTTGCGCATTCTTGCGCCGAACATCGTCCGCGGCTTTTCGGTAAGAACATGCAATCCACGCTCGCTTCCGGCCGAGGAAACTGCCAAGCGAATGCGCGATGCTGGGATACCGGCAGAGCCGTGCGGATCGTTGGCGGAGGCCATAGTCATGGCTGGAGGGAGTCCGACGCTGATATGCGGCTCTCTGTTTCTGGCAGGCGAGGCGCTTGTCGCGCTAGGAGCGTATCCATGGGGCGGGACTGACGGATTCGATGCGGCGGAACTTTTGCGTGCGAAATGAAGATATATGTCGATATGGATGATGTTCTCTGCGAGACGGCGGCAGCACTGTGCGAAATCGCCGCTGCGGAATTCTCGCGGAAGAAGTGCTATGAAGATATCCGCGAATTTGATTTGCAGAAGACGTTTTCGTTCACGGATGGCGAAATGAAGCGTTTCCGCGAGCTTTCCCACAGGCCGGAAGTCCTGGCATCGTTCGCACAAACCCCAGATGCCGTGTCAAGCGTCCGCATACTCGTTTCGCGCGGGCATAGCGTGGATATTGTGACTGGGCGTCCTGCTTCGTCGCATATCGGTACGAAGGCGTGGCTTGACGCAGCCGGACTTGGCGATTTGCCGGTTACATATATGGATAAGTACAATCGAGCGGCTGAATTCACCCGTTCGATGGACGACCCTCAGGTGTTTTCCCGCGAAGAAGTCGCGTGCCGCAGTTACGACTTCGCGATAGACGATTCGCCTGCGGCGCTCGAGATTCTTGCCGGCTGGCGAAACACCCGAGTGCTGATTTTCGACAGGCCGTGGAACAAGTCGTTCGCGCCGAAGCGGAATATGCGGCGCGTTTCCGGTTGGAATGATATTCTTGCGCAAATAAAGGAGGCGTAAGTCATGAAGATTCTTGTGTTTCTTGAAAAATCCTGCATAAGGGGCGGCATCGAAATCTTTGCCGAACGCCAAGTAGCCGCGCTTCGCGCCGCCAACAATGAAGTCACCGTGTCGGACGAGATCAAGGACGGCTTCGACCGGATTATAGTGCACAAATGTTCCGACATAGATACGCTGGAGAAATTTCCGCCGGAAAAGACCGTCTATTATGTGCATGACCACGAGCCGATATGCCCTCGCGGTTATGCGTATACGCCGTTTGGCCATAACTGTTCGCGTCCTAGCGGAATCTGGCCATGCTTGTGCTGCGCGCCGCTGTGCAAAAGGGCAAAGGCGGCTGTCGCGCGCGTATTGACGCAAGGCAGACGCAAAAGGGCAATGGCGAGGTTCGGCAGAATCGTGGTGATTTCCGAATTCATGAAGTCCAGGCTCGTTGCGAACGGAATCCCCGTCGACCATATATCGGTCGAGCCTCCGGAAATCAGCTTCAAGGCGTGCGATGAAGGCGCGACCGGCGTGCCCCAATCGGACCTGCTGTTCGTGGGGCAGCTTATTCGCGGCAAGGGCGTGCATCTTCTTTTGAAGGCGATGTCGATCATGAAAACGCAAAGAACTCTCGACATTGTCGGCACCGGCAACATGGAGGGCGAACTTAAGGCGATGGCGAAGAGGCTTGGTCTCGACGGGCGCGTCAGGTTTAGGGGCTTCCAGCCGAATCCGCAGGATTGGATGCGGTGCGCGGAATGCATAGTCGTGCCGAGTTTCTGGCAGGAGCCGTACGGTCTTGTCGCGGCCGAGGCGGCTTCGCTCGGGCGCAAGGTTGTCGCATTTGCGATAGGAGGTCTGCCTGAGGCCGGTCAAGGCAAGGCGATACTTGTTCCGCCTGGCGATGTCAAGGCTCTCGCGGATGCGCTCGAATGTCGCGGCGGGCCGGCTGGCTGCGGTAAGGTCAGAGCGTTCGTGTTTGTGGACGCCCTCGGCTGGAAGCAGGTGGAGAAGTATGGTTTTCTGAACGACATTCTGCCAAACAGGCGCAGCATCGAGATGCAGTTCGGCTATAGCTGCACGGCCATACCGACGATCTTGACCGGCGAACGGCCTGACGCGCACGGGCATTTGGCTTTCTACGACTGGGCGCCTGAGAAGAGTCCGTTCAAGGCGATGCGTTTTCTGGCGATGTTTATGCGTCCGGCCGGTTTCTGGCGGCGCGGAAGGGTGCGCAACGTGCTGTCGAGACTGGTGAAGCGGATATATGGCTTTACCGGATACTTCCAACTCTACGGCGTTCCGTTCGAGCGACTGCCGAAGCTCGACTACTGCGAGAAGACGGATATGTTCGTGCCCGGAGGATTGCATCCCATAAAGAATCTTGCCGATGCGTGGGGTGCGCAGGGCTTGCGGTATCATATATCCAATTGGCGCTTGAGCGAGGCCGAAAACTTCAGGATTGCCGAAGACCTGTTCAGACGCGGTGCCGTCGATCGTGCGTTTGTGTATTCGGCAGCGTTCGACGCCATGCAGCACGACAATGTGGGGTGTGATGATGTGCTTCGTCCAAAGGTCGAGGAGTATGCGCAGACCATCCGCGCTCTTCACAAGGCTCTTGCGGACAGCGGCAGACCTTTTGAGTTGACCGTGTTTTCGGATCACGGCATGACGCCGCTTCGCGGCACGATGAACGCTCCCGCAGCGCTTGATGCGACAGGGTTGA
>ONWT01000118.1 GCA_900321575.1 uncultured Lentisphaerota bacterium
GAGACTTTCACTCCAGATGATGTGTCATGTCCTGCGTACTAAAACGGCGAGAGCGGGCTGACACCCGCTCCTCGATCCGTTTACTTGTTTTTGTGACGCTGCGCCTTCATGCGCTTGTCGTATTTGTGCTTGGACATTTTTTTGCGGCGTTTTTTCTTGATGGAACCCATTGTTGTCTCCTTGGTTGTTGTAGATTACGTTGAACCGTAAAATCAGAATATTATCTTGTTGAGCGGCAGCTCGATTATGCCCGTCGCGCCGGCCGAAGTCAGCGCGGGTATGAGATCGCGCACGGTCTTCTCCTCGACCACCGACTCTACGGCGAACCACTGCTCGTCGTTGAGCTTGTTCACCGTGGGGGCGTGGAGCGCGGGAAGAACCTTCACCACCTTCGCGAGCGACTTCGCGGGGGCGTTGCACTTCAGCAGCACGCGGCGCTGGGCCTCGAGAGCGCCCGTAAGCAGCATCTTGAGCTGTTCGAGCTTGGCGCGCTTCGCCTTGTTCTTCCAGCTCGTTTTGTTGGCGATGAAGCGCGTCGTCGAGGTAAGAATCGTGTCGACGATTCTGAGATTGTTCGCGCGCAGCGAAGAACCCGTCTCGGTAAGATCGACGATCGCGTCGACCAGCTCGGGCGCCTTGACCTCGGTCGCGCCCCAGCTGAACTCGACATCAGCCTTGACGCCGTGCTTCTTGAGATAGCGCTTGACTAGCCCCACAGCCTCGGTCGAAATACGCTTACCCTCGAGATCTTTCACAGTCTTTATCTTCGAGTCGTTCGGCACCGCGAGCACCCAACGGACGGGATTTGACGTCGCCTTGGAATAGTTCAGCTCGCATATCTCCTGCACGTCGCTGCCGTTCTCGTAGACCCAATCGTAGCCGCAAATGCCCGCGTCAAGCAGGCCGAGCTCGACATAGCGGCTCATCTCTTGCGGACGGAGAAGGCGGCATTTGATCTCATCATCGTCAATGGTCGGTATGTAGCTGCGGCTTGAGCACGACACATTGAAGCCCGCCCGCTTGAAGAGGGCGAACGTCGATTCCTGCAGACTGCCTTTCGGAAGACCTAGAATTATTGCCATTGGGTCACTTTCTTTTGTAAAAAACGTGCAAAGTATATCATATTTCGGCCGCGCTTGTCTACACGTTCACTCCTTTTCGGCCGGGAGACCCACCGAAACGACCTCGCTCGAAGCTTCGCCGGCGGCGAATCTGGTGCGCAGAACGTCGCCGCGCTTTAGCGACGAGGCGTCGCGCACGATCGCCCCGCTCGCGTCCGTCGTCAGCGAATAGCCCCTTTCGAGCACGCCGAACGGGGAGAGCAGCCGCAGGCTTTCGCCAGCCTTCGCGAGGCGCGACTCGAGCTGAACCATTCTCATCTTGAAGGCGGGCTCCAGCCTGCCCGCCGCGGACGAAAGACGCGCCCCCGCCTTAGCGGAGACGCCGTTCAGCGCAGGCACGAGTCGCCCCTCGACCTTCGAGAGCCTTATTTCGGCGCGAGAGACCGCCGACTGCAGCGAGGCCTGCATCGAATCGCTCATGTGGTCCAGCCGCTGGGCGAACCATTCGCCGCGGCTGCGCAGCGCCGCAGCCATCTGCCGCGACGCGGCTTCGAGCCGCGACGAGATTTCTGAGAGAAGCGGCACGGCGATCTCGGCGGCAATGGACGGGGTGCCCGCGCGCACATCGGCCGCAAAATCGCAGAGGGTGAAGTCAGTTTCGTGTCCCACCGCGGATATCACGGGTATCTTCGACGCCGCGACGGCCCTGACGAGAGCTTCGTCGTTGAAGCAGAAAAGGTCTTCGAAGCTGCCGCCTCCGCGCGCGACTATCAGCAGGTCGGGCACCCAGCCTGCGAGAACAGAGGCGTTGTTGAAATATTCGATGCCCGCGATGATCGCGGCAGGCGCTTCCGCCCCCTGTACCTGGGCGGGATAAAGCCGTATCGCCACGTTGGGGAAACGCCGCGAGACGACGTTGCACATGTCGTGTATGACCGCGCCGGACTCGCTGGTGACGATCGCTATTCGGCGTGGCATGAACGGCAGGGGGCGCTTGCGCGATTTGTCGAAGAGCCCCTCGGCCTCGAGCTTCGCCTTCAGCTCCAGATAGCGCTGCATCAAGTCGCCGTCGCCGACAGGTTTGGCGGCCAGCACGACGAGTTGGTATTTGCCCTGCGGCGGATAGACCGACACGTTGGCGTAGACCAGAACCTTGGCTCCATCGGCGAGAGACGCCTTGGCGCGGCAGCGTTCGTAGGCGCTGACGAACATCACGGCCGATATCTGCGCACCCGAATCCTTCAGCGTGAAATAGCAGTGGCCCGAAGAGTGTCTGCGCCAGCCGCTGATTTCCGCCTCGACATAGATCTTGGCGAACTGCGGTTCGAGCGAGCGCTTGATTCTGTCCGTCAGCGACGAAACGGTAAAGGGCGTGATCTTCGTGTCGGACATCGCGCCTCACCTCTTGCGCAGCGACCGCATCACGACGCGCTTCGTGTCGCGGTAGGAGTGGATGCCCACCGAGAGTATCGTGCCCACGGCGAAAAAGGCGCTCATCAGATTCGTGCCACCGTAGCTGAAGAACGGCAGGGCCATGCCTTTCGTGGGCAGGGCCTTGCAGACGACGCCGATATTGAACATCGCCTGGAAGAAGATGATGAAAGCCATGCCCATCACGATGAAGCGCCCGAGACGATCGGAGGCCTTCGCCGCTATGTAGACGGAAAACGCGAAGAACAGGACGAAGAGCAGTATTGTCGCTATCGAGAAGACGAGACCTAGCTCTTCCGCCCCGATGGCGAAGATGAAGTCGGTGTGGGCCTCTGGCAGATAGTAGTGCTTCTGCATCGACTGGTTGAGACCCACGCCGAGAACGCCGCCGTTCTTTATCGCGATCAGCGCCTGTGTGACCTGATAGTCGGCGCGCTTCGCGGCGGCGTCAAGCGCGACCTCGTTGCCGTCAATCGACCCCGCGCCGAGGGTGATGCCGAAAAAAGCCGCGAGACGCGCCATGCGGTTGGCGTTGTTGAAGACCTTCCACGCGACTACAGCGATACCGGAGAGCGCGAACGGCAGCAGGTGGAGAATACGCACGCCCGCGACGAACATCACGAGTATGCCCGAAAGCGACACGACCATCACCGAGCCGAAGTCCGGCTCGAGCAATATCGGAAACGCCATCACACCGATGAACAGGGCGGGCCACAACGCACCGCGGCGGAAAAGCTCTACGCGCCAACCCGCCTTGTCGAGCCACACCGCGAGCAGTATGACGACAGCGGGCTTCGCGAACTCGCTAGGCTGCAGACGCAGTGGGCCGAGAGCAATCCAGCGATGGGATCCGTTGACCGCCTTGAAGCCGAACACCGCCCAGAGAAGCGCGAACACCACGACATAGAACAAGACCGACAAGACCCAATGGTCGCGCCAGTTTCTGTAGTCGAACCACGCCGCGAAGAACGCAAAGAAAACGCCGACCCCCAGATAGAGGAATTGGCGCTTCATGAAGAAATAGGCGTCGCCATGCAATCGCATGGCGTTGGCTTCGCTGGCGCTCGACAAAATGACTAGGCCCAGTGCCACGAGAGCCGCGACAACCAGGCCGAATCCAAATAGTGCGGATTTGCGCACCGCTGTCAGAGCTGAGTGTCAGCAGGAAGCTTGATCACCTGACCAGGCTTGAGCTGGTCGCCGTCGCCGAGATTGTTGAGCTCGCGGATCGCCGCGGCCGAAACGCCCCAGCTGATCGAAACGCTCGTCATATCGTCCCCTTCCTGGACCACATAGGTCGTGGTGGGCACTTCAACGGCGGAGGCAGCCTCGGCGGGAGCGGCAGGCTCGACCACAGGGGTGACCGCGGGGGAGTCTACAGTCTCCTCCACGACAGGCGCGGGGGCGACGACCTCGGGCTGGGCCTCGACCGCGGGCTCGACCTTGGCGGGAGCGGCCTTCTCGGCGGGCTTGGCGGCGGGCTTGCCGTCGGCTGGAATCTTCAGCTTCTGGCCTACGCGGACCACATCGCCCGAGAGCCCGTTAAGCTCCTTGAGCTGGCGAATGTTGATGCCGTTGCCGTAGGCGATGGCGCCGAGCGTGTCGCCGGCCTTCACGACATATTCCTTGGTGGGGCCGCTGTAGGGCTGATAGGCCTTCTTCGCGGGCTTGGCCTGTTCGGGAGCCTTCTGCTCGCCGACTTCGATACCGGCGGGGAGCTTCAGCTTCTGGCCGATCATGATCTTGTCGCCCTTGATCGAAGGATTGAGCGCGTAGATAGCCGACATCTTGACGTTGAACTTCTTGGAGATCTTCGAGAGGGTGTCGTCGCGCTGGACGATATAGGTCGTGTATTCGGGCTCGGCGGGCTTCACCTCGACGACGCACTGGCAATCGGAGGCGCCGCACTCGCAGGGAACCTCGTGTTTGGTGCCGGGGGCGCAGGTGCAAGTTTTCTCTTCAACCGTCACTTCGGCGGGCTGTTCTTCCGCGACGGGTTCGACGGTCGCTTCCGGCTCGGCCTCCTGGACGGGAGCCGTTTCAACCGACTTGACCTCTTCCTGCGGCGCAGGCAGACGCCTGTTCACGTAGTCGGGATCTTTGCAGCCGGTAACAGTGGCAACCGCTGCGACGCCAAGCACAATACCAAGTTTTTTCATGTCTTTTTTTGTCCTTCTTTTTTTACGAGTTCCGCGAAGACGTCTCCGCGTTGCCCGAAGCTTTTAAATTGGTCGAAACTGGCCGTTCCGGGCGAAAGCAGTATCTTGTCACCCTTCTCGGCATCGCGCATCGCGCTCTCGACGGCTTTTTGCATGGTGCCGCAAATCTCGCAATCGACGGCATCAGACCAAGCGGCGAAAAACACTTCGGCGCAATGTCCTATAAGATACACTTTTTTTGCCCGTTTCGTCAAGTGGGCAAGTACAGATTTCGGATCGTCCCCCTTGGCGAGACCACCGGCGATGAGGCGCACGCGAGAGCCGGCCATCTCGAGTCCGGCGGCCAGCGCGGCCAGGCTGGTGGCCTTCGAATCGTCGATGCACTCCACTCCGCCGAACTCGGCGACGCGCTGAAAACGGTGGGGCAGCGGCTCGAAAGCCGCGAAGGCGCGGGCTATCGCCGCGTCGTCAAGACCAGCCGCGCGCATGAGTCTCGCGGCGATTATGCCGTTCGCGCGCAATATGGCGTTGTCGAAATACGAGCCAGAGAGAAGCGCGGCTTCGGCGGAATCTTCGCGCACCTCTTCGCCGGTCAAGCCGCTTTTCGCGCAGGCGAGCAATCTCAGCTTCAACGTGCGGTATACGCCGACAGAACCGTGGCGGTCGAGATGGTCCTCCTGTATGTTCAGTATCGCCGCGGCCTCGAAGGTATCCGGCGCGAGTGCCGTAGTCTCCAGCATGAAGGACGAAACCTCGACTATCGCCCAGCCTGGGGGCTCTCCGACAAGGTCGCTGACGGGGAGCCCGAAGTTGCCGCACGCCACGGCGCGCCCGCCCGAGAGGTTTATCGCGTCGGCGACGGCCTTGACCACGCTGGACTTGCCCTTCGAACCGGTCACGGCCAGAAGACGCCACCCGCGCCGCTTCAGCTCCTCGCAGCCCAGCTCGAGCTCGCTTTTGACATGCACTCCCGGACTCGCGACCACAAGCGCGAAATCCTCGGCGAACTCGACGTCAAAGCCGCGGCGGCGAAGTTCTCGCGCGGCGGCCTCTCCGCTCTTGCCCTTGCCGAGAACGAGTGCGCGATTAGAAGTCGAGGTTGCGGACATTCAGAGCGTTGTCTTCGATGAATTTGCGGCGCGGTTCGACCTCGTCGCCCATGAGCAGAGTGAACATCTGGTCGGCCGCTACGGCATCGTTCAGCTTCACGCGCATCATGTGGCGCTTCGAGGGGTCCATCGTAGTGGCGTACAGCTCCTTCGCGTCCATCTCGCCGAGACCCTTGAAGCGGTAGACCGAAAGGCCCTGCTTGCCGTGGCTGCGCACGTCGTCCAGAAGTTTCTTGAGCCCGCCGCCGAACCAGTCGGCCGTTCCGTAGCCGTAAGATGAGAGAGAAGAGAATTCCTTTTTGAGCATCGACGCGCCGCTGCCCTGCGAGGAATCGTCGCCGACGAGCGCTTCGGGATTGAAGCCGCGCTCTTCGACCATCTTGCAAGTCGCCTCGATTTCGGCCAGGAGCGTCATAAGGGCTTTTGCGCGGTCCTTGTCGAGCACGGCGCCGTCCTTGCTCTTCACCTCGAAATCGTCCAGCCCGAGGGTGAGAAGCTTCTGCGTAAGTTCGCCGTCAGTGAGAACGTATTCGCTCTTCTTCTTTCGCTCGACCTTGTAAAGCGGCGGCTGAGCGAGATACACATAGCCCTTCTCTATGAGCTCGGGCATCTTGCGGTAGAAGAACGTAAGCAGCAGAGTCCTGATATGGGCGCCATCGACATCGGCATCGGTCATGATCACGATCTTGTGGTAGCGCGCCTTGGAGATATCCCACTCCTCACCGAACCCGCACCCTATGGCCGTAATGAGGGTTCTTATCTCGGCATTCGCCAGCATCCTGTCGATTCGCGCCTTCTCCACGTTGAGGACCTTGCCGCGCAGAGGCAGAATGGCCTGAGTCGCGCGGTCGCGCCCCGTCTGGGCGGAGCCGCCAGCCGAATCGCCCTCGACAAGAAAGAGTTCTGTCTTGGAGGGATCGCGCTCGGAACAGTCGCGAAGCTTGCCGGGCAGGGAGAGGCCGTCCATGACGCCTTTGCGGCGCGTGGACTCTCTCGCGGCTCTTGCGGCCTCGCGCGCACGCGCGGCCAGGAGCGTCTTCTCAATTATGGTCTTGGCGACCGAGGGATTCTCCTCGAAGAACGTCATCAGCTTGTCGGAGACGATCGAACCGACTATACCCTCGACTTCGCCGTTGCCGAGCTTGGTCTTCGTCTGGCCCTCGAACTGCGGCTGGGGCACCTTGACGCTGACGATCACCGTAAGCCCTTCGCGCATATCGTCGCCGGTGAGATTGTCCTTCTCCTTGAGAAGCTTGTTGTCGGCGCCGTACTTGTTTATCGTACGGGTCAGCGCGCCCCTGAAACCAGAGAGATGGGTGCCTCCTTCGATGGTATGGATGTTGTTGCAGTAGGTCTGTTCGAGGGTCGAGTAGCTGTCGGTATACTGCATGCTGACTTCAGCCTGCACCATGCCCGTAAGGCCTTCCTTCTCGCCTTCGAAATGTATGACGGGAGAAAGCGGCTTCTTGTTCGTGTTCAGGAAGGAGACGAACTCGTCAATGCCGCCGTCATAGTGGAAAGTCTCTTCGTGGCGGGCCTCGCCCTCGTCATCCCTGAAATGTATCGTCACGCCCTTGTTGAGAAACGCCAGCTCCCTCAATCTGGCGCAGAGAGTCTCCCACTTGAACGCGTGGCAGCTGAATATCGTATGGTCGGGGAAGAACGTCACCTTTGTGCCCGTTTCCGCGCCGCACTCGCCGACCACTTCGAGGGGTTTCGTCACATGGCCGCGCGAAAATTCAATATGGTGCAGCTTGCCGCCGCGCTTGACCTCGACCTTCATCCAGTCCGAAAGCGCGTTGACGCAGCTCACGCCGACGCCGTGGAGTCCGCCCGAAACCTTGTAGTTCGAACCGTCGAATTTGCCGCCTGCGTGAAGCACGGTCAGCACGACCTCGATGGCCGGCCGCTTCTGCGTAGGATGCATGTCGACGGGGATTCCGCGCCCGTTGTCCTGGACGGTCAGCGAGCCGTCGCTGTTTATCACGACGTCTATCATCGAGCAATAGCCCGCGAGAGCCTCGTCAATGGAGTTGTCCACCACCTCGTAGACGAGATGGTGGTAGCCGCGCTCGCCGGTATCGCCTATGTACATCGCGGGGCGCTTGCGGACCGCCTCCATGCCTTCAAGGACCTGGATGTTCTCTGCGTTGTAGTTGCCGTTGTTCTCTGACATTGTATTGGATTCCATATTGATTGAGCTGCCCTGTTCACCGGCCTGTGAACTGCCCTGCTATCGGCATCGTCCCGGTCGGCTCGTGGTAGACGAAAAACACAAAGGGCTTGTTCAGGATAAAGCGCTTGGTCGAGGCGCCGCCATGCACGATATTCTCCTCGCTCTTCTCCACGAGAGGTTCCGCGTCGAGGCCCTGTTCGTCAAGCCTGAAACGGACACACTGCTTGACCTGCGACGGACGCATTGTGGCGTCCATCCGCGAAAATCCCTTGAGGGGGAAGCGGAAATAGCCGAACACGCCAGTCAAATCTACTGTTGTCGTGACATCCATCTTCGGTATGGCGACGGCCACGGGTTCGTGGGAGACCCCCGTTATGGTGACGGAATTCATGACGGAGAGTATGTCGTCGATCTTGACGGATGATATTTCAGGGCGGATGTCGCCCACGGTCAAATCGCCGTTCGGCATGATGGCATAGAACCACGCACCGTCCGCGAGAGGAAGGCGAATCATCGAGAAACGTCTGTTCTGCCACAAGTCGGCGACCCTCAAGTCGCACATGGCCGTAACATCGCAGCTGCTGCCGTCTTCGCGGGCGAAATGCATTTCTCTCGTGTTCGCCGTGGGGAACGGCTCCAGCCACGAGAACTTCACCGACGCAAGATCGTAGAACGCGTATTTGTCGGCGCTAACAGCGCCCAGCGGCATGTCGAAATCTTCCATATCGCCGTCGAGCATGGACCTGAGCCAGCTTTCCGCGCCATATTTCGGAATCGCCCCGCATATCGCGACAGAGTACAGGCTTTGGACATCGCGACGGTAGGCGACGGACGCCATCCGCACGTCTGGCAGGCATATGGCCCTCGCCGACACGAAGGAGAATCTGTTGGACTCCGCCCCTGCGCGCAGGCGCCCCAGCATATACCCGTAAGTACCTTCAAAATCGGAGAGCACGCCCACCGTTTCGGCGAAGTGCGACTTCGTTATCGGGTCGAACGCATCGCTCAGGGCGATACTGTCCAGCTCAAACGAAAGAGGAGAAAACACGGCAGTGCCTTTCGCCGCGGCGGAAATCGCGCGGTTGAAAGAGTCCGCCCCGAATCGGACGTGGCTATTGTTGTCCGCCGAAAACGCGTACGCGGCGCAAAGCGCTGCGCAAGACATCGCAATAAACCTCACTGGCCGACCTCCAATCTCTGTGCCAGACGCTCGGGCAAACCCGCCGCGCGAATCCTCGCCTGCGCCGCTTCTACATCGTATTCAAGCCTGCGAAAGACGATCTTTCGCTCCATTTGCCTATAGATGACATACGAGGCTCGCGGATCGCCGTCTCTCGGCTGGCCCACAGACCCCACATTGACAAAATACTTGCGGCCGATCGGCAAGGTCAGATCCTGCGCGTCGATCCTGAACACGCCGTTCATCTGCTTCTCGTAGATAATCGGACAGTGCGTATGGCCGTTGAAGCAAAGCGGCGTAGGCTGATTGATGAAATTCGCCTCGGCCTGGAGATGGTCGAACACGTAGCCGAACGTCTCCGGAGTATCCCACGTGGCGTGCACGATCGAGATACCCATCTTCTTTTCAGTAAACGGCAGGTCGCGCAGCCACTGCAGTTCTCCGTCCGAAAGCTGCTCACGCGTCCAGGTGACGACTGCCGCGGCATTGGGATGGAAGTCGGACAGATCCCTTTCGCTGGAGACGTAGTCGTCGTGGTTGCCTTTCACTACGGGGCAGCCCAGCTCGCGGATTATGGAAAGGCACTCTCTCGGCGCGGCATTGTAGCCGACCACATCTCCCGTGCAGAGAAAATCCGTAACCCCTTGCGCACGGCAATCGTCGAGCACGACGTTCAGCGCGTCGATGTTGGAGTGGATATCGCCAAGTATCGCAAATATCTTCGCCATATTATTTCAGGAGCGCTCCCGCGATTTGCAGGTCTTCAACTGTCGTTATCTTGAAGTTCGGGATGTTCGTCTCGTATATCTTGACCTGTCCGCCGGCCATCTCGACGGCCTGGCAATCGTCGGTCACCTCTTTCTTGCCGAGCGCCTTGTAGGCGTCGCGCAGAACCTTCGTCTGAAACGCCTGCGGTGTCTGAACGGTCCAAAGCGTGTCGCGGTTGACGGTCTCCGACACGGTTATGCCCTTCTCGACGCGTTTTACGGTATCGGTCATACGGCGACCGACAGACACGGCGGGAGTGCGCTTGACGAGTTTTACCACCTCGCCGATCACATCGGAGGTTATGCACGGCCTCGCGCCATCATGCACAAGCACGTAGCGCGTATCGATATCGCACGCGTCGAGCCCGGCCAAAACGGAATCCTGGCGACGGTTGCCGCCAGGGACGATCGCCTGGAGCTTGGAGATGCCGAACATCCGGACAACGGCCTTGGCGGCCAACTGCTGATCCTTGCGAACGACCAGCACAATACGGTCTACGGCAGGACATCTCTCGAACGCAAGCAGAGACCACGCAAGCACGGGCTTGCTGCCCAACGAAAGAAACGCCTTGTCGGTACCCGCGCCCATGCGGGTAGATTTACCGGCCGCAACTATTATCGCAGTAGTCATACAATGTTCCTCCCACAGCATTTTTTATACTTTTTACCAGATCCACAAGGGCAAGGGTCGTTGCGCCCGACGGCCGAGGCAACCTTCGTGCGCGCTGCCGCCGCGCCAGAAGCCGCCTGAGACGACATCATCGACGCGAACACGTCAGCTACGGTTTTGGGCTGCGCCGGCTTCTGCTCGGGTTTGGACGACTCCGTCTCCGAAACGGTGATCGCATCGGCGTTCGTGCGGGCGTTGCGGCGCCCGAAAGAGGCGAAAATACGCTGCATGCGCGCCGCAGTGGCACTCCTAAATTCGGACGAGATCACCTTCGATTTGACGGATGTCATAAGGGCCTCGAACATCTCGAACGCCTCTTTCTTGTATTCGACAAGCGGGTCGCGCTGGCCATAGGCGCGCAGATTCACGCCCTGCCTCAAATCGTCCATCGCCCTGAGATAGTCCTGCCACTCCCGGTCGATTACATTCAGGAACACTCCGCGTTCCATATACGGCAACGTCTGCGGGTCTTCGCCGGCGCACTTCGACTCGTAGGCTTCTTCGACGCGCTTCATCACAAGGTCGCCGGCCTGCGCTGGCGCACCCATCAAGGGGCGCATCTCGTCTTCCGTCACGGTCACGGGGAAAGTCACGCCGAGCCAATTCATGAAATCGTCGAGAGAACCGTCTTTCTCGCTGAAGAGATAGCGCTCCGCTTGAGTCTGAATGACATCGTTCATCACGTCGAGAATGAGATTGTGAACCTCTTCGGGCGACCCTTTGAGTACACGGCCGCGAAGCTCGTACACGACAGAGCGCTGCTTGTTCATCACATCGTCATACTCGAGAGTGCGCTTTCTCACCGCGAAATGCTGCTGCTCGACGCGACGCTGGGCCGTCTCGACGGACTTGTTGAGCCATTTGTGCTCCATCACCTCGCCTTCTTTTATGCCGAGGCTCTGCATTATGCCAGAAAGCTTCTGCGAGCCGAAAAGCCGCATAAGCTGGTCTTCGAGCGAAATGAAGAACTGCGAACTGCCAGGATCGCCCTGCCGCGAGCAACGGCCGCGAAGCTGGCGATCTATACGACGCGATTCGTGGCGCTCAGAACCGATGACATGAAGGCCGCCAAGCTCCGCAACGCCTTCGCCGAGTTTTATGTCGGTTCCTCGGCCGGCCATGTTGGTGGCGATAGTGACCGCCCCCTTCATGCCCGCAAGCGCCACGATCTCGGCTTCGCGCGCGTGATTCTTCGCGTTCAGCACCTCGTGCGGAATGTGCGCCATCTTGAGCATCCGGGAAAGCACCTCGGAGGTATCGACGGTAACCGTGCCAAGCAAGACCGGCTGGCCGAGTTCGTGCCTGCGCGCGACATCAGCCACGATAGCCTTGAATTTCTCGCGTTGGGTGCGGTAGATCTGGTCGTTGCCATCAATTCTGTTTACCGGCTTGTTCGTCGGCACCGAGATGACGTCTAGCTTGTATATGTCCCTGAACTCCCTGGCCTCCGTCTCGGCCGTACCCGTCATGCCCGAAAGCTTCTTGTAGAGGCGGAAGTAATTCTGGATCGTGATTGTCGCGAGAGTCTGAGACTCCTTCTCGATCTCGACGCCCTCTTTAGCCTCGACGGCCTGATGAAGCCCGTCAGACCACCTGCGCCCAGGCAGTACGCGCCCCGTAAACTCGTCCACGATATACACGTGGTTGTCCTGGACGACATAATCCACGTCGCGCTCGTAGAGGCAGTAGGCCCTCAGCAACTGATCCACGACATGAACCCTGTCGGACTTCTCCACAAACGCGGACTGCGCATTGCGCCGTTTTTCGGCCCTTTCGACGTCAGACAGCGAATGATCGCCGTCTATCGCGCTCATTTCGGCCGCAAGATCGGGCAGCACGAACAGCTTTGGGTCTTGAGGACATATCTTCTCGCAGCCCTTGTCGGTAAGCGCAACCTCGCGCGTACGCTCGTCGATGGTGAAATACAGTTCGCTTTTGAGTTCTCTGGCACGCTCCTTGTAGACCTCGGATAGCATCTGCATCTCCACCGTCTCGTGATGCTTTCGCAGGTCGGCGTCTTCAAGCATGTGCATCAACTGCTTGTGCTTGGGCATCGAGTGGTAGACTTGATATATCTTCTCTTTGAAGGTCAGCACGTCGCCACCGTCGATAGCCTTCTTCGCGTCGCGGATGAGATCGTTGCACATCGACGTCTGGACGCGGACGATCGCCGAAACCAGTGGATTTATCTCCTGGTAGATATGCGAGGTCGAAAGCGTGGCCGGACCGCTGATGATGAGCGGCGTTCTCGCTTCGTCTATGAGAATCGAGTCCACCTCGTCGACAATCGCGAAATTGTGCCCGTTTTGCACGACCTGCTCAGGCTGTTGGGCCATACCGTTGTCTCTCAGATAGTCGAAGCCAAACTCGCTGTTGGTGCCGTAGGTTATGTCGCATTTGTATTGGGCGCGGCGCTCTTCGGAGTCCATCGAATTCTGGATGCACCCGACCGTAAGACCGAGAAACCTGTAGAGGTGGCCCATCCATGACGCGTCGCGCCTGGCGAGGTAGTCGTTGACCGTGACCAGCTGGACGTTCTTTCCGGCAAGGGCGTTCAGATACAACGGCAGCGTAGCGACGAGAGTCTTGCCTTCACCGGTCTGCATTTCGCTGATCTTGCCCTGATGCAACACGATACCGCCGATCAGCTGGACGTCAAACGGTATCATGTTCCACGTCAGGACATGGCCGCAGACATCCTCGGTCGTGCCGACAAGATGGCGACAGGCGTTCTTCACAAGGGCGTAGGCTTCAGGCAGGATCGAATCGAGAGATTCGCCGTTTCTGACCCTCTCCTTGAACGACTCTGTCATCTTCGGATAGTCTTCGTCCGCGAAATTCTTCGCCTGATATTCCGCCTCGATGCGGTTGATTTCATGCACAATCGGCCACAGCTTCTTGAGCTCGCGGTCGTTCCTCGTACCAAACAATGCTTTCAACAAATTCATACTCGTGTATTATACCAAAAATTCCGACCTCTTGCTGAGGAACGCATGAGCATCGCTTCCCACGCAATCGGCGATTTTGGTATAATACGCACCAATCCATCTATGAACATATGCTTTGAAACATTCGGGTGCCGGCTGAGCAGATCGGAGACTCTTGACGATGAAGCCAAATGCATCGCCAAAGGGCATCAGATTGTGCGCAACCATGCCGAAGCGGATATGATCGTCGTCCGGGCATGTTCCGTAACCGCCAGAGCGCAGCGCGACTGCGAGAAAATGGTTGCGCACCTCCGCGAAAAATATCCAGGCAAGCGTTTGTTTCTCACTGGCTGCATCGAAGGCGCGAAGAAATTCGAAGTGTCGAATGTGTCGCGCAATCCGGACGGAACGGCAAAGATTTCCGTGCCGAGGCGCACTGCACGCGCGTATCTAAAGGTTCAAGACGGTTGTTCATGCGGTTGCACCTTCTGTATCGTCCCAAAATTCAGGGGCAATCCCATTTCTATTCCGTTTACGGAGGTCCTGGACAAGGCCAAGAGGTTTGTCGAAGCGGGCTACCACGAAATCGTCGTTACCGGCTGCAATCTCATGCTGTATTCTTCGGAAGGTCGCGGCATAGCAGATCTGGCGGCGGCCATTGCAGCCATTTCGCCGGAGTGCCGTGTCAGATTGGGTTCCATAGAGCCTGGCGCACAGGCGCTTGATGTTGTGCACGCATTGGCGGAGAACGAAAACATCTGCCGCTTTCTGCACCTGTCGATACAATCTGGGTCGGACATGATTCTCAAAGCGATGCGACGGCCTTACAGCGTGAAAGCGGTCGATGCCGTTGCGTCCGAGGCCACAAGGCTTATGCCGCTGATTTGCCTGGGGTGCGATATGATAGCAGGCTTCCCCGGCGAATCGGAGATGGATTTTCGCCTGAGCAAGGGATTGCTCGTACGGCACCGCTTCGCCAATGTGCACGCCTTCCCCTTCTCGGAGCGGCCTGGCACGCTCGCCGCCGCAATCGTGCAGAACAGGATTCTGCCCGAGCTGCGCAGAAGACGCGCACGCGACCTGGCCGATATCGGCGCGGAAAACCTTCGACAGTTCGCGAAGCGTTTTATCGGCAAAAAAGTCGATGTCGTGATAGAGGACGAAGAGTCGCTGTCCGGCTGGACAGGAGAATATCTCAAAATGGAGCTGTCACGGGGAGCAAGGCCGTTTGCCTCCGCGATGGGGAAAGGCGCGAAGGCATTGCGCAAGAAGATTGTCAGGTTCAAGGTCGTCACCTCCCATATGGGGACGCTCTACGGGGAGCCGGTTTAAATTGGCGGGAGAGACGATCCTTTCCGAGGCGATATGCCTGGCGATCAGACCGTGGTCGAGAACCAGCCACGTTGTAGAGTGGCTCACTCCCGCTGGGCGAATCACAACGCTGGTAAAGGGAGCCGTGAGGCCGAAGAGCGCATTTCTGGGGCAGTACGACCTGAATTACACGTGCGAAATATTGTACTATGCGCGCGCACGCGGAGATTTGCACGCGCTAAGAGAATGCGCGCCATTGTGCAGGCGAGATTCGCTGAGAGGCGATTATCGGGCCCTTGCGCTCGCCGATTACTGGCGCTCTTCAGTCCGCGACATGGCGCCGAACGGTCCGGAATGCGAAGAGTGGTTCTGTATGCTTCGGGACGCGCTCGACTCTCTGACAAGCCGCGCGGATGTGTCGTCCGCCGATTCGCTAAGGCGGCTCATTGATTTTGAAACCGGAGTTTTGAGGCTGTCCGGGCTCTCGCCAAACTTCGAAAACTCCGAAGAAAACGGCTTTTTTCAGCTGCGAGGCGAGCGTCGCATACCTGTGACCGAAGATATCATGAAATGCATACGACAGCCGTGGGATGAAAAAAACATAAAAATTCTACTAGACGCGACAAGGGTAATTGGTGTATTCTATACATTCCACTTGGATTGTGCCCCCGATTTGCGGAGGACGGTTCTGCGGATGATTTGCAACTAAATGAAAGAAGGTAAACATAAAATGAACAAGCTAAACATCATTGGTGCGGCAATTGTCGCCGGCACTTTGGTAATGGGCTGCGAGAAACAGAATGATCCATCATCGGAGGGCGCCTCCGGCGAGGTCGTTCTCGAAGTCAACGGAGCGAAGCTCACAAACGGCGAGCTCAACGCCGACGTCGACAAGATCATCGCCGCGCAAGGCGATGAGATACCCGCAGATCAACTCGAATTCGCGCGCCAGAGCTTGCGCAACCAGATTGCGCAGTCGTTCGTGATAGAAACCGCGCTTGCCGACAGGGCGAAAAGCGAAGGCTTTGTGGTGACCGAAGACGACAAAAAGAGCCGCGAGGCGTCGTTCCTCAAGAATGCCGCTGAAATGGCAGGCGCTCCTGCGACATTCGAGGAGTTTCTTGAAAAATTCCCTCTCGGCAAGGATCGTGCGCTAAAGGAGTTCAACAACGGCATCTTGATAGACAAGATGCTCAAGGATTACAACTCCAAGCTCGATATCGCCGGTCTCGCCGTAGAAGCCCGCAAGATCATCGATGAGATCGTCGCCGGCAATGCCGAAGGCGCCGAAGCCGACGCTAAAGCGCTCGCAAAAATCTCCGAACTGAAGCTCAAACTTTCCCTGCCCGGCGTCGACACGGCATCCAAATTCGCAGAACTCGCGAAGGAAAACAGCGACTGCCCCTCTTCGTCCAAGGGCGGCGACCTCGGCGAATTCACGCACGGCCAAATGGTGCCCGAGTTCGACAAGGTGGCGTTTGAGCTCCCTGTCGGCGTTGTGTCGGAGCCTGTAAAGACGAAGTTCGGGTATCACCTCATACTGGTGACAGACAAAGTGCCTGCCGTGGAGGCCACGGATGACGGCAAGCCTGCGGAGCCCGAGAAGGTGAAGGCGAGCCACATACTCGTCAAGGGCGCCGATATCCAGCCCGTACCCACGCTTGAGCAGGTTGTGGCCTTCCTCAAGAAGCGTGCAGAGCGCGACAATGTGCAGAAATTCATCATTGAAACCCTGAAGGCGGCGGCCATAAAAACTTCCGACGAGTTCAAGGAACTGCTCCCTCCTGAAGAGGAAGAAGAAGCCCCAGTTGAAACGTCCGAAGAAAAATGATATACTACGCGCCTGTTGAAAGGAATAAAAGACAATGAGCCAGCATGCATCTCTTAAAGGTTCCGGCAAGATTACTTCCAAGCGCAACGTACTCAAGCGCTTCGAGCGGGTCAATCTCCTGCAGAAGCGCGGTGAGTGGAAGGAAGGCTGCCGCGGCCTCGGTCTGAAGAAGACCAAGCCCGAATAAGGCAAGCTTTCCCCGCGAAGGCAAAGCGCCCGCTGAAAAGTGGGCGCTTTAATTTTTGCTCCCGCGAGTTCGGGACATGAAGATTTCTCCGTAAAAGAAAGAGCGTGGCATATAGCCACGCTCATCTTCACTCTGGAAAAGTCGGGGAACTCTTAGTTGCCCCAAGCGTAATGCGCGAACGCTTTGTTCGCCTGCGCCATTTTATGGACATCGTCACGCTTCTTGATGACATTGCCCTGACCCTGAAACGCATCAATGATCTCCGCCGCGACAGCAGCAGGCATACCCATACCATGACGGGCACCGGCAAACTGAGTCGTCCAGCGAAGAGCGAGCGACAACTGGCGATTAGCGGCAATCGGAACCGGCACAGGATATGTAGTGCCACCGACGCGGCGGGTCTTAACCTCGACCTGCGGCTTCATATTGTCGATCGAAGCGGAAACGACCTCAAGAGGATCGGTGAAGGTCTTGTCATCCTTCACGAATTTTGAAGGATCCTTCTCAACGGCCTCTTTGACCTTGTCGATTGCGCCATAGACGATCTTCTCCGCGACCGATTTCTTGCCATCCTTCATGATGACACGAATCATGTGGGCGACGAGCTCCGAATTGTACTTCGGGTCGAGGCTAACGCGCTTAACGATTTTTCTAGCTCTACGTGACATAGCTTACTTCTCTTCCTTCTTCTGACGCTTCATACCATACTTGGAGCGGCTGCGATTACGGCCATTGACGCCAAGCGAGTCGAGCTTGCCGCGAATGATGTGGTACCGCACACCAGGAAGGTCTTTTACACGACCGCCGCGAACGAGGACAACAGAGTGCTCCTGAAGGTTATGGCCTTCACCGGGTATGTAAGCCGTAACCTCGACACCAGTCGTAAGGCGCACACGAGCGACCTTGCGGAGAGCAGAGTTAGGCTTTTTGGGAGTCATCGTCTTCACGACGAGACAGACGCCACGACGCTGAGGGCAAGCCTTGAGCGCCGGCGACTTGGAATGCGAAGCTAGAGGCTGACGCCCCTTACGGATCAACTGATTTATAGTCGGCATTTGATGTTTATTCCTTACTTTTCCAGAATGGGTGTATAGTATACCAATTTATGCCCCTGTTTGGCAAGGGGGTAAATTAGTCTTTTCGTATGATGCCCTGACTCGCAGGAACAGCCAGCATGTCAGCGGCACAGTCAATATGTAGATGAAGCCGAGGACCCCGACAGTCATCCAGAAATTCGAAACCATGAACGCCACCACCAGCAGAAGCCCGGCCATGACCGGCAACAGATAACGGCGGCGTATGCGCAATGCTTTCAGGGATATGGTCGGCAGGCGCGAAGCCATCAGCGTGCCCACGAACAGAAGCATGAAAATGCCGGTCCAGGGGTTCTGAAGCGCGGTTGCAAGCCCTGGGGCGGTGCCCTTGGCATCCAACGCGAGCGAAAGTATCGCCGGAGAAAGCACCATCCAGCAACCGCCCGGCGCCGGCACACCCGTAAAGAAATGTTTCCAGTACGGCAATGTAGGCTGTTCGAGCATCGTATTGAAACGCGCCAGACGGAAGCAATCGCACATGGCGTAGTAGAGCGAACATGCCAACATGATTCTAATCAACGGGGCCGGCACGGCTTCGCCGCCCAACACATGCAACGGGCCGCCGGTCATCCAAAAATACATGAACATGGCAGGCGCGACACCGAAGTTCACGAAGTCGGCGAGGGAATCAAGCTCGGCGCCGAGTTTCGAGCTGGCATTAAGCAGCCTCGCGATACGCCCATCCATACCATCGCAGATGCAAGCGACGAGAAGCGCCCACAGAGCAGGGAGGAACCGCCCCTCGGACGAAAGCGATATCGATGTTATGCCGGCACACGCAGCAAGCGACGTGACAAGATTCGGCACTATTGCGCGAATAGGTATCTGCTGCTGCTCGCCTTGGATGTCATCCAATGTATCTGTATCAACCATAGCCTCAACTCACTGAAATACGGATCTCGCCGGTTTTTGCTTCCGCAGGACGCGGCGGCTTGGGGGCGTTCTTCCTGGGCGGCCCGATGAGGGCCCCGTGGACGCGGCCAAGCGTCTTGGGCGCCTGTTCGACAAAGCACTCTCCCTGAAGCTGTTCAAGGACGCGGCTTATCACGTCTTCGCCAATCTCGCGGTGGGCATTCTCGCGGCCGCGGAATTGCAGCGTCAATTTGACCTTGCACCCTTCGCCGAGGAAGCCTCTTATCTGCTTCATCTTGTAGTCAAAGTCATTCGTGTCGGTTCCGGGATGGAATTTTATCTCCTTAACCTTCTGAACCTTCTGGGCCTTACGCGCCTGTTTGGCCTTAATGGACTCTTCGTACTTGAACTTACCATAGTCCATTATCTTGCACACGGGCGGCACGGCATTGGGAGTAATCTCCACAAGATCAAGGCCCCGCTGATCCGCGAGCCTCATTGCTTCGCGCGTCGTCATGACGCCGAGCATGCTTCCAGACACATCAAGAACGCGCACCTGCGGAGCGCGTATCTTGAAATTTACACGAGTGAACTGTGCGATAAGTCACCTCTTTGTTTTAGTTGATGATGGCGGTATTATACCAGAATCCGTGAAATTACGCAAGGGAGCCGCGCTTTCGCGCGACCCCCTCGGCGTCGATTGCAAAGCAACGGAAAATCATTCCTCGACAATCGTGACGACCTTGCCGTCTTTGACGAATTTCACCTTGCCGTCCTTGAGGGCGAAGAGAGTGAAATCGCGGCCGCAGCCTACGTTCTTGCCGGGATGAATCTTCGTGCCGCGCTGGCGGACGATAATCGATCCGGCGGTCAGCTTCTGACCATCATAGGCCTTCACGCCCAGATATTTGGGGTTGGAATCGCGACCATTGCGAGCAGATGCGGAAGTAGCCATTTCGATTCCTCCTTAAGCTATAGCCTTGACCGTGGCGACCGTGAGCGACTGGCGGTGGCCGACTTTGCGGCGCTCGCCTTTGCGGCGCTTCGCCTTGAAGTTGATCACCTTCTTGCCGCGCTTCACGCCATCGACCGTGAGCGTAACCTTGGCTCCCTCGACATAAGGGGCGCCGACCTTGAGCGTCGTTCCGTCAGAAACGGCGCAGACCGTATCCAGGACAGTATCCTGGCCGGGCTCGACCGAGAGCTTTTCAATCTCGATCACATCACCGACGCGGACAAGCGTCTGCTTTCCGCCGGTTTCAAGCACTGCATATGCTTCCATTTTCTTCTACCTTTTTGTTTTGCTCTATTCCGCCTTCCTTGTGGCGAGGCTTGAAGCCCCGCCACGAAAAGCTGGAAAATATTTTACTCTGCACTCTCCTGGGCGCCTTCGTCGAGAATCGTCACCTTGAACTTGACGATAACGCCGTGGCCCAGTTCGATGTTCGCGTCGTACTCGCCGACCTCCTTGAGGTGATCGGGCAGGTCGAGCTGCGAACGCGACAGCTTGATGCCGCGGTTGGCCTCGATGGCCGCGAGGAGGTCTGTCGCGCTGACGGACCCGTAAAGCTTCTTGCCGTCGGTCGTGTGGGCCGAGACGGTGAGCGAAAGATCCGCAAGCTTGCGAGCCAGTTCAAGGGCCGCTTTCTTCTCCTCTGCGGCACGGGCGGCGCGCTCGGCCTCGAGCTTCTTGAGGCGGCGCTTGGCGGCCTCCGTGACAACGGCGGCAAGGCCGCGGGGGAACAGGAAGTTGCGGGCGTAGCCAGGAGCAACCTTGACGATTTCACCGGACTTGCCGAGCTTCTTCACATTATCCATGAGCATAACTTCGATCTGCATAGGGATGTCTCCTTTCAGATTAAGCCATGAGGCCCATGTTGCGGGCGCGCTTCACGCCCTGACGTATCTGACGCTGCTGCTGCGAGGTAACGCCGGTTATGCGCGCAGGCAGGATTTTACCATAGTCGGTAATGTAGTACTTGAGCGTCTCGATGTCGTTGACATCGATCGAGTCCTTCGGACCGAGCGGCGGACGCTTCCTTGCGGCGAACTCCTCGCCGGCCGAGCTGTTTGATTTCTTGAAAGCCATTTTATGGTTCCCTTTTTGAGATTGTTTGTATATCAGAACGGAATGTCATCCGCATCGGACTCAAATGTAGCGACGGGCGGCACGCCATCCGCCGACTGCCCCTGCTGAGACTGTTGGCGCGGACCGCCATTCAGCCTGTCGCCTTGAGGCAGGAATTTGATCGTTGATGCGCGGACTTTGAGTTTCTGGTGCTTCACACCATCTTTCTCCCACGAATCCATCTGAAGACGCCCCTCTACCAGTATGGAACGCCCTTTCGAGAGATACTGTCCGCACAATTCCGCGAGTTTGTCCCAGGCATCGACTTCGACGAACACAGGAAACTCCTGTATCTGGCCGGTTCTGTCGCGCCTACGCTCGTTGACGGCAAGGCCAAGGCGTGCAACCTTCATACCGGTCGAGCCAGTAGCCCTGACATCAGGATCACGCGTCAGGTTCCCCATTAGGATTACTTTATTGAAAGACGCCATATGGCACCTCACTTTCCGTTTATTGGCAGCTTTTTATGCCTCGACGGGTTCCTCCTCGACAGAAGACTGGGCAGAAACCGAAGCGGCGGAGGCCGCATCCTTTCTGGCCTGACGCTCCGCACGGACACTGCGTTCCTGCGCAAGCTTCGCTTCACGACGATCGTCGACAGACAAAATCTGAACGCGGAACACCTCTTCGACCAGCTTGTAGCGGTTCACAAGCTCGGTGACCTTCAGAGGGTCGAGTTCGAAACGCACCTTGACATAAACGCCGGACTCGCGCTTCTTCATGGGACGCGAGAACGACCTCTTGCCGAGGGACACCTTCTCAAGCACGTTGCCGCCGAGACGGGTCACTTCGGAAAGCGCCTTTTCAAGATTCGCTTCGAGGACATCATCCTTGGTGATGCCGACGAAGATATAGAGAGCATCGTACTTCTTCATTACTTCTTCTCCTCCTTCTTGGCACCGGCAGCAGCCTCTTCCTTGCCCTTCTTGATCACCTCGGGAGCCTTGCCCTCGGCAGGGGCACCACCTGGAGCGGCAGGCGCGTCATCCGGAGCCTTCACGACGGCAAGCGCAAACTCACCGCGGGTGACGACCGTATACTTGTCGCCGAGCTTGAGATCGCGAACGAACATCGTCTGGTCGAGACCGAGCGACGAGACATCGACATCGAACTTCTCTGCGATATCGGTAGGCAGGCAGTCGACGTCAATCGTACGGAGAACCTGCTCGAGAACGCCGCCGCCGAGCTTGACGCCGACAGGCTCGCCAGTGAGGAACACCGGGACGGTGACGCGCACCTTCTCCGAAAGCGATACCTCGCTGAAATCCACATGTATCGGAGTACCGGCGAGCACGTCATTCTGCATCTCGCGCATGAGCGCCGGCACGTCGGTACCATTCATATCCAGCGTGACGAGGAGCTGCTTGCCCGAACGCCCGCGCATTGCCATCATGAAGTCGTGCGCCGGAAGCTTGATCAGCTCCGTTCCGCCTTTCTTCATCTTCATCACCGAGCCAGGAATCATCCCGGTTCGACGCAAACGGCGGACTGCACCAGTACCTTGCTCGGTACGCGGTTCCGCCTTGATTCTTATCTGATCCATCAGTAACCTTATTTGTGATTTTCCGCTTACTCTCACGCACCATACGCTACCCTCTGCGGCTAAAACGTGTGAATTATATCAAAAAGTTGCCGCTTTGCGCAAGAGGGGCTGATTATTTTTCAAAACTCACAGCTGGCAATGTCTGCCGGCGCTATGTTCTGCGACCCGTGGAACTTTGAGCCCTCCCCTTGCAAGCGTTGCCACGCTCCTAGGGGTCGCGTGTAAAAGTAGTACTACTTTTGCGCAAAAGTAGTACTATTTTTGTACAAAAGTAGTACTATTTTTGTCCATAAATAGTACTATTTTTGCACGCATGTACGCAGTAAA
>ONWT01000098.1 GCA_900321575.1 uncultured Lentisphaerota bacterium
CAGATTTTTGTGCAGCCTGCGTAGCAGGCGCTTTCGTGGTCGCGCGTAGCGCCAAACGAGTTTGAAAGCGGTTTAAGAAGTGCGAAGAATATCCGCTGAGCGTAGCGAATTGCGATTGAGGGGCCTTTGGCGATTGGCGCCGATCGGGGATATTTGGTATAATATCCTTCATGTCCAATGGAGTAGGCGTAGTAGAACCCAAAACGATTTCTCTCAAGTTACCTGAAGGCGGATACAGGCTTGAGAGCGGTGGGCTGTTGAAGAAAATCGACGTGCGCTACGAAGAGTGCGGCGCGCCGATGAGAGACGACAACGTCATTTTCATCTGCCACGCCCTGACTGGCGACGCCCATGTGGCGGGCATACGTCCGGGCGAGACGCGGCCCAGCGGATGGTGGGAGAACATGGTCGGCCCCGGCAGAGGCATAGACACCGACAAGTTCCACGTGATTTGCGCGAACGTGCTCGGAGGGTGCAGCGGCACGACGGGGCCGATGTCGGTAAATCCAGATACGGGCAAGCCGTACGGCTCGAAATTTCCGCAATACACGATGTCCGACGCGGTCGACGTGTACCGCATGCTTCTGCGCCAGCTGGGGGTGAGGCATCTTGCGGCGCTCATCGGGGGCAGCTACGGCGGCATACAGGTGATGGACTGGGTGACGCGCTGTCCCGACGAGATGGACCGTGCGGCGATGATCGCGACGAGCGCGAGCCTGAACACGCAGGCTCTCGCCTTCGATGTGGTCGGCAGGGCCGGCATAACGGAAGATCCCGAATGGTGCGGCGGCGACTATTACGACAAGGGCGACGGGCTGGGGCCGAAGAACGGCCTGGTCACGGCGCGGCAGCTGGCGCACATAACATATCTGTCGAGGGAATTGCTTGAGGAGAAATTCCACCGCAAACTGCAGCAGAATTTCGTCAATGCTCCGGCCGAGGAGCGCGCGAAGAGAGACGGAGACTTCAAGACGTATTTCCAGATAGAGAGCTATCTCGACCACCACGGCAGAAAGTTCCTGTCGCGATTCGACGCCAACAGCTATCTGCACATCACGAGGTCGATGGATCTTTTCGACGCGGGCGAGCGCTATGGCGGGCTGGAGGCCGCCTGCGCGAGGGTGAAGGCGAAATGTCTCGTGGTGTCGTACGAGCGCGACATACTTTTCGCCGAGTGGCAGTCGAAAGACATCGCCGAGGCCCTTTTGCGGAACAACAAGCATGTAACCTACTGCCATCTCGAAGCCGGCACGGGCCACGATTCGTTCCTTACGGACATAAAAGACCTTTCGCCGCTTTTGGGAGGCTTTCTCAACGACCGCAAGCCGAGGGTGATGAAGTGGCAAAAGCGGCTCTACCGCAATATCGTCGCGATGGTGCGGCGGAATGCGAGGGTCGTGGATATCGGCTGCGGCGACGGTTCGCTGCTGAACGTTTTGCGCGAGACCAGAAATGTGCAGGGAGACGGCGTAGATATCGACATAGACCGCTTCAGCGAGGCTGTCGCAGACGGCCACGACTGTTTCTGGGCGGATGCCGACGAAGGGCTGTCGATAATACCGGACAGGCACTACGATGTCGCGATATGCTCCGACACGCTTCAGGAGGTGAAGAATCCGCGAGGGCTTCTGCACGAGGCGCTCAGAATCGCGGACGAGGCGATTGTGACGTTTCCGAATTTCGCGGCGTACGGAATACGCCTCACGCTAGGGCTGAAGGGGCGGTTGCCGGTTTCGAAGGCGTTGCCTTTCAAGTGGTACGACACTCCGAACATACATTGCGTGACGCTGAAGGATTTCCGCGAGCTCTGCCGCGTCGAGGGCATCGAGATACTTGAGGTCAAGGCCGAATCGCGCCATCCGTTCGGCAAGCTTCTGCTCGCCCTCGGGCTCAAAAATCTGGGGGCTTCCAAAATAGTGGCGAGAATCGCCAAGAAGGGGCGGGATGAAGCTTAAAGGGGTCAGTTTCGGCGAATTGCGCCAAATACTGGCGATAACGCTCGCCTGCGGCGTCTACGCGGCGGCCTGGACGGCCCTGATACTGCCCTACGGCATAGTTTCGGGCGGTGTCGCTGGGCTTTCGAACCTCGTCTATTATGTCGCGCACGTGCCCGTTTCGCTGACATATCTCGCGGTCAATACGGTTCTCTTCGCGGTCGCGCTTAAGCTTTTGGGGTGGAAGTTTCTGGCGAAGACGATTTATGCGACTGTCGCGATATCGTTCTTTCTCTGGATAGGCGAGAGGCTGCTCACCGATCCCGCGACAGGCGAGCTGGTGAAGATTCTCGAAGACGAGCGGTTCATGGCGATGCTTCTTGGGTGCACGCTGTCCGGCCTTTCGGTGGCGGCGCTGTTCGCCTGCAGCGGTTCGTCGGGCGGGACGGACATCGTGGCGGCCGTCGCCAACAAGTATTTCGGCGTTTCGATAGGCGCCGCTCTTATCGTGATAGACCTGTTCATAATAGGCAGCGGACTTTTCATCGACCATCTGGGCTCGCTGCTCGAGCGCGTCCGTTTCGTCGCTTTCGGTTTCTGCGCGATGGGGGTGGAATGCATGACGATAAACTACGCGCTGAACGTACGCCGCAGATCGGTGCAGTTTCTGATATTCACCCGCCGCCACGCCGAGATCGCGAAGGCGATATCCGACACGACAGGCCACACGATGACTCTGCTCGATGCGCACGGCTGGTATACGGGAGACGCTTTGAAGGTAGTCTGCGTTCTTGCGAAGATGAACGAGAGCGCGACGATATTCAGAATAATACATTCCATAGATCCGAGAGCGTTCGTCAGTCAGAGCCGCGTAGTGGGCGTCTGGGGCGAGGGCTTCGACAAGATAAGGGGCGCAAAGCATGCTTGATTTCGACTTCAAGCCGGTATGGTTTACGGCAATCGCCGCGCTGGCCGCGTTCGCGGGGTGCGAAACGGTCGAACGCGCCCGCATGGCGCAAAGCGAGGTAAAGGGACGCGAGACGGGCGACGAGCCCGCGGCCGCTGTTGCGCAGCGGCTCGACGCGTCGCTCGAAGAAATGGTCGCCTTCGCGATGACGAACCGTCCGTCGATGAAGAGCGCCGTTCTCGCGGTCGAAGACGCCAGGCTCGCGCTGAAGGAGATCGCCGCCGCCGCTCCGCTAGCCAGCTCGACGCCGTGGAATGCGGTGGACGCGAATGTTTCGGGCGGATATTCCGCCTCCAGCAAGCAGGCCCATTTCGAAGACCTTAAGACGAAGACGGACGGCGATTGGTCGGCGACACTCTCTCTCGACATTCTGGTTTACGATTTCGGACGGAACGACGCGAACGCCAGGGCGCAGGCCGAGATGGTTGTCGCGGCCGAGCTTGGGTGCGTGCAGACGGGCTATGCGGTGTTCGAAGAGGTCGCGGAGGCGTATTTTACGCGTTTGCAGTCGGCGGCGCTTCTCGATGTGGCAAGAACCAATGTGCAGATGCGTGCGCAGCACCTCGAGCGCGCCGAAGCGAGACTCGCCGAGGGCGAAGCCCAGAGGCTGGATGTCACGAGGGCGAAGCTCGATTTGGACGAGGCGATCGAGTCGATGGTATCGATGTCGAACGAGTATACGACCGCGAGCGCGAATCTCGCCTATGCGCTGGGGTTGGACGCGGCGGATTGGCCCAATGTCCTGCCGAGCCCCGGCGAAATGCGCGAGAAGGTCTTCACCGACACGAGCGCGTGCTCCGGCGAGCTCTTCGCGTTTGCCCGCACGAACGCCCCCTCGCTGATGGCGAGCCGCGCCAAGCTTCGCGCCGCTTCGGCCGCGGTGGACCACGCCATCGCCGATCTGCGCCCGAACCTGAGCGCTTCGCTGGCGCTCAACTGGACGGATCCGCTGTGGTACTGGAGATGGGGCGTGAACGGTGCACAATCGCTTTTCACAGGTTTCAGAAAGACTACCGCCGTGGACAGGGCGAGGGTGTCGATGATCTCCGCCGCGAAGACGGTAGACGAAGCGGAGCTGGCGCTTTCGCTCGCGATCGAGCGGGCCGTGGCGGAACGCGACAATGCGCGCGAGGCGCTCTCGGCGGCGCAGTCGAGCGTCCGCAGCGCGGCGGACAATCTGGAGACGGTTTCGGGCCAGTTGCTGGTCGGCGACGCGTCGCGGATAGAGCATACCGACGCGGTGGCTTCGTTCGTTTCGGCGATGGCGAATTCGCGAAAGGCTTTGTGCAGGGCTCAGATAGCGGAGGCGAAACTGTTCGCCTTGACCGGTGTCGAGCCGCGATACGGAAAGGCAGGTGAAGAACTATGAGAAATGTGTTTTGCTTGGCGACCGCGGCCATGATGCTCGCAGTCGCAGGGTGCGGACAAAACGCGCCGCTTTCCGGCGCGAAGGCGAAGAAGGGGCCGTCGTTCAGGCTAGCGCCGATCGCCCGGACGGATGTAGTGCGCACGGTCGAGGCCACGGGCACCGTGACACCGCGCAATTCCCCCTCGGGCATACCTGTCGGCGCGCAGGTCAACGGAAGGTTGATCAAGCTTTTCGCCGACTACAATTCGGTCGTCACCAATGGACAGGTCGTCGCCCTCATCGACCCGCTCGTCTACGAGGCCAACTACAAGAGCGCGGTGGCCAGGTTGCACGTAAGCCGCGCCAACGTTGAAGTCGGCGAGGCCACGGTCAAATCGCGCGAGGCCGAGCTGCAGCTCGCGGAGAAGACCTATACGCGCAAAAGCCAGCTGGTGGAGAAGTCCCTCGCGCCCGTGGCGGAACTGGACAGCGCCGAAGAGGCTCTTGCCCGCGCCCGCGCGAGTCTCGACTCGGCAAAGGCCTCGCTCAAAAGCGCGATCGCGTCCGTCGAACAGTGCGAGGCCGATGTTTCGCAGGCCGAGGCGAATTTGAAGTATTGTACGATCGTCTCGCCTGTGGACGGAATAGTCATCGACCGCAAAGTCGAGGAGGGCGAAACGGTCGTTTCGTCGATGAATGCCGTGCCAGTGCTCACTATCGCCGAAGACCTCAAGACCGTCTGGGTCGAAGCCACGATTCCCGAGGCGGACGTGGGCAACATCAAGGTCGGCCAGCCGGTCACGTTCACGGCCGACGCCTATCGCCGCAAGTTCACGGGCAAGGTGATTCAGGTAAGGCGGGCCGCGACGACAACGAACAATGTCGTGACGTTTCCCGTCATCATTGAGGCGGAGAACCCCGATGAAATGCTGTTTCCCGGCATGACCGCGACACTCTCGATCGAGACCGCGAGAGCAGAAGACGTTCTTGTCGTCGCGGCGGCTGCTTTCAGATTCCGTCCCCATGAAGAGGATATCACGGGCGAGATGCCACCGGGCCGCAAACTGTGGCTCGTCAAGGACGACGGCAAGCTCGAGCCGATAGTGGTCAAGGAGGGCGTCAGCGACGATTCCTTCACAGAAATCCTCGCCGACAATGTGGACGCCCTCGAAGGCCGCAACGCCGTAGTAGGCTATCAGACGACCATGACCGCCAAGCAGGATGCGACGAGCAATCCTTTCATGCCCAAGTTCCCGAAGAAGAGCAAAGGCACCGCTCCGGAGCCGAAGAAGTAAAAATGGCCAATCTTATAGAGATTCGCGACATGTACAAGATCTACGCCATAGGCGACGAGCCTGTGCATGCGCTGGACGGCGTTTCGCTGTCGGTGGACGAAGGGGAGTTTGTCGCGATAATGGGCGCGTCGGGCTCGGGCAAGTCCACTATGCTCAACATTCTCGGCTGCCTTGACGTGCCGACGAGCGGCTCGTATCTGCTCGACGGCGTCGAAGTCGCTTCGAGAAGCGCGACGGAACTGGCGCACATCCGCAACGCCAAGCTGGGGTTCGTTTTCCAGAACTTCAATCTGCTGCCGAGAACTTCCGCCCTCGAGAATGTCGAGTTGCCCGACCTGTATATGGGGCGGCTGTCGATGAGAGCGCGCAGACGCCGTGCGCTCGAGCTCCTGAAACGCGTCGGTCTCGGAGGGCGCCATTCGCACACGCCAGCGCAGCTTTCGGGCGGTCAGCAGCAACGCGTGGCGATTGCGCGGGCGTTGATGAACAATCCGCCAGTTCTCTTCGCCGACGAGCCTACGGGAAATCTCGACACGAAGAGCTCAATCGAAATAATGAACCTCTTTACCGAGCTTTCAGACGAAGGCATAACGATCGTCATGGTCACGCACGAAGACGACATAGCGGCCTATGCCAAGCGCCATATCGTAATGCGCGACGGCAAGGTGATGCGCGACGACCACGGCGAGGGAGGCCGCAAGAGCGTGGACGAGGTCGCGAGGCTCGTCAAGGAGGCGCTTGCATGAGCTTCTGGATGATATTCAAGGTGGCGATAAGGGCGATTGCGCGCAACAAAACGCGCTCGCTCCTCACGTGTCTGGGCATAATCGTCGGCATTGCGGCCGTTATTGCCGTCATGGCCATCGGACAGGGCGCCCAGACGATGATGGTCAAGGAGATATCGTCGATGGGCAACAACCTGATGATGGTGTTTCCGGAAAATCGCGGACAGGGTCCCGTTTCGGGCGGCATGGGTCAGGGCCAGACGATGACCGCGGGCGACGCAGAAGCCGTGAAACGCGAACTCTCGCACCTTGTGCAGGGCGTAAGCCCGCAGGTCAGGACGAGCGTGCAGATGATGTATGCGGCGAAAAACTGGGCGGGCAACGTGCAGGGCGTCTCGACGGATATTCTGCTCATAAGTAATTGGACCGTCATGGAAGGGCGTTTCTTCAGCGAGGAGGAAGAAACCCGCTCGTCGCGGGTCTGCGTAATCGGCACCACAGTGCGAAAGAACCTCTTCGAAGACGAGGATCCCGTAGGCAAGACGATACGTCTGAAGAATGTCACGTTCAAAGTCATAGGCGTTCTTGCGTCGAAAGGCGCGAACAACTGGGGACAAGACCAGGACGACGTGATAATGGCGCCGTATACGAGCGTGCAGCGTTATCTGCAGCGCTCGAAGTTCAACAACATAAACATGATGAACCTTTCGCTGATTTCGATGGACGATCTGGCCGAGGCGAAGCGCGAAGTCGGGGCTCTTTTGCGCCAGCGCCATCATCTCGCCGATTATCAGGACGATGATTTCGAGACGCGCGACACGACCGAGATAATGAACACGATTGGTTCCGTCACTGGGCTCATGACCGTTCTGCTCACGGCCGTCGCGGCCATATCGCTGCTCGTCGGCGGCATAGGAATCATGAACATAATGCTCGTTTCCGTCACAGAGCGGATAAAGGAAATCGGCCTCAGAATGGCGATTGGCGCCACTCCCGCGAACATATTGACGCAGTTTCTGCTGGAGTCGGTTGTGCTTTCGACGGTCGGCGGCGCAGTAGGCGTGATAGTCGGCGTGGTTGGAGCCGAGGCAATTGGCGCGGCGAAAGGGTGGCCGATTCTGATACAGACGGGCTCGACTCTGGCGGCGTTCCTGTTTTCGGCTCTGGTGGGAATGTTCTTCGGCTTCTATCCGGCATATCGCGCCTCGAAGCTGAATCCGATCGACTGCCTGCGCTACGAATGATCAAACGGCTTCGCGATCGTCAGGCGCCGCAGAACGATCCAACAAGGGCGTTGAACGTGATCGGCTTGAGCAATACGCCGTTGAAGAGCTTGTGCCGGTCGTCGTTTCTGAACTCGGTATCGGCGGTTACGGCAAATACATCCAGATTTTTGAACCGCCGATCGGCGCGAAGCTTTTCGATGAATTCCAGACCGTTCATATTCGGCATCCAGAAGTCCGAAAAGACGAATTCGTAGGGATTGCCCGACTTGAGCGCGGAATCGAGTTCGGCGAGAGCCTCGACGCCATCGCAGGCATTGCCGACATACGGTATGCCGGCTTCTTTGAGAAGGGCGGTGATCACCGCACGGTTTAAGGACGAATCGTCGACCACAAGTACGCGTTTGGGCAGCTGGCCGCCGTATTCGAAATGTCTCCGCGTCGCGACAGGCGCAATTTTGACCTTCGCGGCTTCAACACCGGGTATTCTCGCCGTGAAAGTCGAACCCTTGCCGAGTTCGCTTTCGACGGTAAACTTGCCGCCCATTGTTTTGACCAGGCGGTTGCATATCGACAGGCCCAGCCCCGTTCCGCCCATCCTGTCCGGCGCATGGCTCGGATCCTGAACCTGGAAGAAGGGGTCGAGAACACGATTGAGCATATCCGGCGCGATACCGCAACCTGTATCGGCGACGGAAACCGTCAGTGTCGAGTCGGCGTATGACGCATCGACTGAGACATGTCCGCTCGAAGTGAACTTCACGGCGTTGCCGACGAGATTGAAGAGAATCTGCCGGAAGCGGTGTTCGTCGACAAGAATGGCCGGCACGGCCGCTGTGCGGTTTTGCAAGGCGATTCTCTTTTCTTCCGAGACCATTTTGAATGACGCGAAAACGTCATTCGTCAACCTGTACAGCAGTACAGGGGTGGGGTTGAGCGTTATCTTGCCGGCGTCCATCTTGGCTAGGTCTAGGACATCGTTGACGAGCTGCAGGAGGGTCGTGCCGCTGGCGCGGATGGAATTGAGGGCTTCGTCTCTGCCGGACTTGTTCTTTATGCCGTATTGGAGGAGATCGGAATAGCCGAGAATCGCATTAAGCGGAGTGCGTATGTCGTGGCTGACGATGCTGAAAAACATGCTGCGCGATTTCTCGGCCGCACGGGCGCGCGCGAGGGCATTCTCGAGGCGGATCATATGCGATTCCATAAGTTCGTCCTGCACGACGAACACATTGAAGAAGCAGCTGCTGATCAGACAACCGAGCGACGTGAACGGCGTCAGGGGCAATACCACCTGGAGGATGTTGGCGACGGCGATCGTCACGCAGAAGAAGAAAACCATGATGCCTCTGCGACGGACGGCATCCTTGGCGGCGAGGGCCTTGGCGAGCACGGCGAGCGCTATCAGAAAAGTGTAGGCTATCTGAAAGAAGAAAGCGAGGCGTCTTTGGTCGCCGATGAAATATCTGCCGTTTTCGTCGAAATAGAAAAAGCAGTTGTTGAAGACATTGGCCACCAGCGATATGACGTTGAAAGCGATAAGCGCATACCCGTACCAGGAAAGGAATCGCGCCGTCCGTTTGCCGAGATTCACATAAGTGGCAACAAACCGGCTCAGCAGAACGACAAAGGCCACGAGGGAAAGAAAGTAGAACAACGTATCGACGTACAATGCGCGCGTCCAGTCCAGCCCGGCCAATACGCCCCACGCGGCATCGGCGACATAGTAAGCCAGAACGCCCCAAAGGAAGTCTCTGTAGTGCATCGCCCGAACACTGCGCGACAACCTGCCCCTGAGCAAATTGAAGTTCATCATCAGATGAATCGCAATGGCAACAATCGAAAAAACCGAATACGTATAGTCCTGCATCACGCGTAATATTATACCACAATTCCGTCTTTTCGGCACAAGTAATCCGGACTGTTCCGGCCAGCCCAATGGCGCTAGTTGGCGTTTTGTGGTATAATATACGCACTATGAAGAATGAAATAGCGCTTGTGCCAAGACGTTATCTGGTAGTGTTTGCGATGCTCGTCAGTTGCTTTGCCCTCTGGGGGCTGCTCAACAATATGACGGACAATCTTGTGCCGGCGTTCCAGCGTATTTTTACGATGGATCAATCACGAGCGGGGCTTGTTCAGGTCGCTTTCTACGGTGCTTATGCCGTGCTGGCGATTTTCGCGGCCGTGCTTGCCGAAGAATTGAGTTACCGCAAAGGTGTTCTTATAGGGCTTGCGATATACATCACAGGCGCTTTGCTTTACATACCCGCTTGCATTGCGCAAAGTTTCGATATCTATTTCATCGCCATTTTCATTGTCGCGGGCGGATGTTCGCTTCTTGAGACGACATGCAACCCGTATGTGCTCTCGCTTGGCGATGAAGCCACTGCTGTGAGGCGCCTCAATTTTGCGCAAATGTTCAATCCTGTAGGCTCGATGTGCGGAATCATTCTTGCGCAACAGCTGATTCTTTCGCACCTCAATCCTGCGACCGCCGAGGAACGTGCTTTGATGGACGAAGCGACCAGGCAGGGCATAATCCACAACGAACTCTTTTGGGTCTGTGCGCCGTATGTCGGGCTCTCCGCAGTCGCCGCGGTAATTTGGCTTTTCTTCTTGATGCGCAAAGAAGGGGAGTCTTCCGTTACCCGTCCTGCGCTGTTGA
>ONWT01000056.1 GCA_900321575.1 uncultured Lentisphaerota bacterium
GCGCGATTTTGGTATAATACAAGGTATGAAAATAGGAATACTTGGCGGGAGCTTCAATCCCATCCATCTTGGCCACTTCAATTTTGCGAAGCAGGCTATTGACGATTTCGGTCTGGACAAGCTGTATGTCATACCTGCGCATGTGAGTCCCTTCAAGGCTGACGGCGAGACTGTGGAGGACGACGTGTCGTTTTCGGCCGAAACGCGTCTCATGCTCGTTCGCGCCGCGTTCAACGGCGTGCCCAAGGCCGTTGTGGACGATCGCGAGATAAAGAGGGGCGGCGTGTCGTTTGCGATAGATACGGTGCGAGAAATAGCCGCCGAGAATCCGGGCGCCGAGATAATTTTTCTCGTCGGGCACGACTCGCTCGAAGGCCTGCCACGCTGGAAAGACTATGACGAACTCAAGAAGCTTTGCCATTTCGAGGCTTACCGCAGAACCCGCGAATCTTCCACCGAAGTCCGCCGCCGCATCAAGGCCGGCGAGCCGATAGACGACCTCGTGCCTCCGGTCGTCGCGCTATTCATAAAGCATGGCGTCCGCGAGTCCGAAGACGCGAAGATAGTCGCCACCGTGAGGGCCGGCCTTGTCCGCAAGGAGGGGTTCTGTCCCTGCCGCCTGCCCAAGTTGCCCGAATTCTTCTGTCCCTGCGACGAATTCAAGGCGCAGCTTGCCGACCCTTCATATCACGGCCTTTGCCACTGCCGTCTCTATCTCAAGCCGTGAAGATGGATATTGCGCAGAAAGTCGTTGCGGAATATGCCGCGCGGGGCAAGACATGCGCTACCGCCGAGTCGTGCACGGGCGGCGGCGTGGGCAGCGCCATCACATCGGTAGCCGGCTCGAGCGCGGTGTATCTTGGCGGCGTCGTCAGCTACTCCAACGAGGTCAAGGCGAAAGTCCTCGGCGTGTCGTGCGATTCGCTCGCCAGATTCGGCGCCGTCTCGCCGCAAGTCGCCGCCGAGATGGCGACGGGGGTTAGGCGACTCGTGGGCGCCGATTGCGCCGTAAGTCTTACTGGTATCGCCGGCCCCGGCGGCGGCAGCGAAGAGAAGCCAGTCGGGCTGGTCTGGTTCGGCCTGGCGAGAGAAGGCGGCGTTTCGGTAGAAAGCCGCGTGTTCGCAGGCGACCGGGCCAGGGTCAGGGCCGCCGCGGTCGAGCACGCCCTCGGTCTTTTGCTGTCGGCGCTGTCCGAATAAGACTCTCCGGAAAATTCCAAATGGCGGTCATTCGCGAATATCTCGACCCGGAAAGAAAGCTTGTGGACGAAGCGGTGCGCTGGCTCGCGCCGCGTGCTCGCAGCGAGTCGTCCGGCGCCAAATCGCTTTCGCACGTTCTTGTCGTCGTGCCTACCGCCCAATCGGCGCGCAACTTGAGATTCGCGCTCGCCGAGGCTTTCGCGCCCGGCGGGGTTTTGCCGCCGCGAATAGAGATGTCCGGCGTGCTGCTGGCTGACTCGACTGTGCCTGTCGCGACCGAGGCGGACGAAACGGCCACCCTCGCAAAGATTCTTCTCGATCTGCCTTTGGACGAGTTCAAGAATCTCTTTCCGGTGCCGCCGAAAGAGCGCAATGCGGAATGGGCGCTTGAAATGGCCGACGCCATCCTCGGCGTCGCCGGCATCCTCGGCGAAGGCGCGCTTTTGATGGCAGACGTTTCCGTCGACGAGGATGCCCCCAGATGGCGCGAACTGAAGAGGTTGGAGGCCGCGCTCCATGACGCTCTCGCCGCGAAAAAGCTCGTCTCCCGAAGCGTCTCGCGCCGAAACGCGGCCCGTCGCGGATGCTGCTACGGCGAGATCGAAGAGATTGTCCTGCCCGGTTCGCCCGACATGTCGCGCGCCATGGAGGAGTATCTGAAGAATTCCGCCCAGACCGTTTACGTGCTTGTCCACGCCAAGCCGTCCGAAGCCGGCAAGTTCGACGGGTGGGGGCGCCCCTCTGCGATGTTCGCGGCGAACATATCGCCGCAGAGTGTCCGCCCAGCCCCCTCGCCCGTGGTGGAGGCGGACGATATCGCCCGCAATTTCCGCGAGGTCGCTGCGGACGAGGCGCTGCCCGCCTTGGCGGTATGCGACGCCGAGATGTATCCGGAGCTTGAAGGCGCCTTTCAGAACTACTTCGACGAGAGCGAACTCTGCCTCAGAAATCCTTCGCGTGAATCGTTCGCCCGATCCGCCCTCGGAAGACTCATGCTCTGCATGCTTGAGCTCGCGGCGAGGGGCGACTATGAGACGTTCTCCACCTTCGTCAGAATGGGCGATGTCGCGCGCTGGGCCTCCAACGCTCTTGGCGTGCCCGCCGAGGAGATCGCCGAAATCGTCGGCGGCCTCGACGGGCTCCAGAACGAGCATCTTCCGCGAACGCTGGACGATGTTGCGCGATACGCCGCGCTCGAGTCGCCCAAGCTGGCCAACCTCGCGATGGCGATAAAGGCTGGGCTCTCCGACACATACTCTTTTCTGCGCCAGATATTCTCTTCTCTAGTGCTTGACGAACGCGAGAGCTCCGACCGCGAACTCGCCGCCGCGGCGAAGGTGGTGCGCGATCTTCGCGAAGAGTGCGGCGGCGACGCCGTGCCCGGATTTCTGCGCGCCCCGCTTTATGCGAGACTCCTCAAGCGCGCCACATACATGCTCGAGCCGGATTCCCCCCACGTGCTCGCCGCGCTCGGTTGGCTAGAGATTTCCTGGTGTCCCGAAGACGAGATCGAAATCGCCGGCTTCAACGAGGGCTGCGTGCCCGAGAACATCGTCGGCCATCCGTTCGTGCCTGATTCCCTGAGAGCGAAGCTTGGCCTTTATACGAACGACTTGAGGGCGATGAGAGACTCGTTCATATTCGCGGAAGCCACGAGATGCCGAGCCCCCGGAGCTGTTCGCGTGCATATGCATCAGATCGCGGCCGACAATTCCGCCATGAAGCCTTCGCGCATCCTCTTCAACGGCATTTCCGACGAAGATCTGCCCGGCCTCGCAATGAGGCTCTATGCGGTGACCGAGGGCGGCGAGGGCGCGCCCGACCGCAAATTGCCCAAGGCGTGGCGGCTCGATCTGCCGGTTCCGCCGAAAGGTACCGTCTGGCGCGACAAAATATCTGCGACATTGCTGGACGGTTACAGGAGGTGTCCGTTCGAGTTCTTCCTCGACGAGACGTTCAAGAAGCATTCTGACGACCGCAATTCCGAGCTAGATTCCGCGGCCTTCGGTTCGCTCTGCCACGCGGCGCTCGACGATTTCGCAAAAAGCGCCTTCAAAGATTCCTGCAGCGAAAAGGAGATCGGCGACTTTCTCGAAGGCGCCGTGCAGCGCCGCCTCGTGGCGTTCGGCGACGTCCTGCCCGTGGTGATAGGTCTGCAGGGCGAGGCCGCGATCGCGCGGCTCAGGAGTTTTGCGCGAATCCAGGCGGCGCGCCGGAAATCCGGCTGGCGCATAATAGCCGCAGAGCGCTCGCTGCATTGCCGCATAAAGGATTGCCCCACATTGATCACCGGCAAGGTGGACCGCATCGACGAGCACGAGACCACGGGCGAACTGGCAATCATCGACTACAAGACATGGCCTCGGATCAACGAGAAGCACCTCGCCGGAATTCAGTTGCCGCTCTACCGCGCGATGGTCGAAGCTTCGCGAATGTTCCCGCCCGAACGCGCCAGACGCGCGAAGGCTTTCTACTGCGTCCTCGCCGACAGACCCGAGGACACTCTCTTCGCCGACGGCGAGGGATTCGTCCGCCACGAGGGCACCCAGCCCGATGACGAGAACGCGATCGCGCTCCTGCTCGAACGGCTCGCCAAAGGGGTGTTCTATCCGCCTGGGAAAGACAGCTATTGGCGCGACAAGTTTGGCGCGATCGTCTGGGAGACGCCCGAAGAGGGCATCTGCGAAGAATGGCTGGCCGACCAGAAGAGGAGGCTCGAACAGTGAATCTGCCTCCGCTTACGGTGATCGAGGCCTCGGCCGGCACGGGCAAGACATATTCGCTCGTGACCCGCCTCATAGAGCTGATCGTCGCGGGCGTCGCGCCCGAGCGCATCGTGGCTCTGACGTTTTCGCGCGCCGCGGCCGGCGAGATATTCAACAGCTTCATAGCGCGTCTGGCCAATGCCGCGGCCAGGGAGGATATTGCGAGCGAAGAGAGCGGCAAGCTCGGCGTTAAACTTGAACGCGCCGATTTCGCGAAGTTGCTTAGAACCGTCATCTCGCGGCAGCACCTTTCGCTCATCGGCACCCTCGACAGCTTTCTCATGCGAATCGTGCGGATGATTCCGCTCGAGCTCGGCCTCGAGGGCGAGGTGAGGGTGCTTAGCGAATATCGCAGCCCCGTCGAGAGGATGCGCCTCGTGGGCGAAATAATGCGCCTTGAAAGCGACGATTCTCGCAAGGTCTTGCGCGAAGCCTTTCGCTTGGCGTTCAACGGCGCAGGCGAAAGAAGTTTTCTGAAAACTTTCTCGGACTTCATAGAGGCTTGGCACGGATACTACAGGGAGCGCCCCGGCGAAAGCGAGTGGGGCGTCCCCGGCACGATATGGGGCGACAAGCCGCCGCGATATCTGGACGTGACGATAGCGGATATCCGCGCCGAAGCTGGCAAGCTCGAGCGCCTGAAAAAAGTGCGCGGCGGCGAGACGTTTCTCAAAGAGCTCGCCGGTTTCTCCGGCGGAGCCCTGAAGCCGGGAAAAACCGTTTCGGCCGACAGCGACGTGCAGCGCGTCATGGAAATGGCGAACGCCTGGAGAATTGCGGACGCTCTGAGCAGGACTCGCGGCGCCTATTGGCTGATGCGCTCGTACGAAGCGGCTTACGGGCTCAAGGTACGCGCGAAGGGGCTCGTGTCGTTCGACGACATGCCGCGGCTTTTGCTCCGCATGGACGATCACATGCGCTTCGCGCTAGAATACAGGATGGACGCCCGGTTCGACCATTGGGCGCTGGACGAGTTTCAGGACACAAGCCGCAGCCAATGGCGCGCCATATCGAATCTGATCTATGAAGGCTCGCAGCGCGAAGGCGAGAAGAGCGTTTTCATCGTGGGTGACAGAAAACAGTCCATATACGAGTGGCGCGGCGGCGATGTCGGCATTCTCGGCGAGCTGGCCGAACTGGCCAGGCTGCCTGGCAACAGACTCGAGCCGCTGAACGAATCGCGCCGCTATCTTGGCGCGATCTCGGAGGCGGTCAACAAAGTGTTCGGCGAAGATGTCGTCCGCGGCGCATTCGATATGGATAGCGCGCCCGAAAACGCCAAATGGCGCTGTCTGCCGCATGAGAGCCACGACAAATCGCAGCAGGGTTTTGTCGAAGTGGTGCAGGCGACGAAGAAGGGCTCCAAAGCGAACATAGGCGACTTCTTCGAGCCCATCGCCAATTCGCTCAACGCCGTGCGCCCGTGGGAGCGCGGCCTCACATGCGCGATACTGGTGAGGCGTAACGAAGATGGCGAGAAGATTCACGCCTACCTGAAGAGCGTCGGCTTGGACCGCGTCGTCTTCGAGGGCGACAGCCATGTGGCGGATTCTCCCGTTCTGGCGGCGATGGCCGATCTCGTCCGTCTGGCGGAGCATCCGTCGGACGCTTTCGCCTATGCCCACATACTCCATTCGCCCCTCGCCGCCGCGCTTTGGCCCAACGGCATGCCCAAGCCTTGCGCCGCCGCGGCGGAGCTGCTCGGCGAATTCACAAAAAAGGGTCTTGGCCGCAAGTTTCGCGAGACACGCGAAGCGCTCAAGGCCGTGAAAGACTCGTGGAACGTTTTCACCGAATCGCGTTTCGAGGACTTCATAAAGTGCGCTGCCGAGTTCGACGAAATCCGCGACGCCAAGACGCGTCTCTCCGATTTCGCCGAGTTTCTCGACAGAAAGACGCGTCGCGATTACGCGGCGCCCGGCGTCGTGCGCATAATGACGATGCACAAGTCGAAGGGCTTGGGCTTCGACCATGTGATAGTGCCGCTGAATGAATACGATCCGCTTGCGGGGTCTTCCAGCGTCAATCTGGATCCTCTTGCGGGCGCATCTCCGCCTTGGCTTCTGGACCATCCTGGTGTTGCGGCCGCCATGGGCGACGCCGTTCTCCGTCAGGCCGAAGAGAGACGCGAACATGCGAAGCGCTACGGTTCGCTTTGCCTTTATTACGTGGCGATGACGCGCGCGAAGAAAGCGCTCACTGTGATACTTCATCCCCTGTCCAAAACGGCGAAGGCCGGCGGCGGTTCCGCTTCGCCCGAGAGAATCAGCGACCTGATCCGGATGGTCGGCCTGACTACGAGCGGCGACAGAGAGTGGTTCAGGCACGCCCCGCCTGCGAAGTCCCGTCCTGCCGCGCCGGCCCAGGATGCCGCCGCGTCCGTGGCGCTTCGCCGCGCGCCGCGCCGCAATGTCGCCAAGGTCCGTCCGGGCGAAATGTTTCTTTCTGGACTTCGCGGCGACGCGCTTTTTGCGGACGACTTCGGCGCCGCCGCCAAGCGCGGCACGGAGGTGCACGCCCAGTTCGAGGCGATAGGGTGGCTGACCGAGGACCAGGCCCGCACCGCGTTGGAACGCGAATTGGTGAAGCCGTCGGACGATGCGACGCTATGGCGCGAACAGCCTTACGAAATCTTCAACGGCGCCAGCTGGGAATCGGGACGCTTCGATCGCGTCGTCTTCTGGTCGGAGAACGGCGAACGCAAGGCCAAGATATGCGACTACAAGACGAATGCCGTCAGACCCGGCGAGAGCGTCGAGGAGTTTTCCGCCCGGATGCGCGAAGCCTACGCCGGGCAGATGCGCGCCTATCGCGCCGCTCTTTCGTCCCTCACCGGCATCGCCCCCGCCAATATCGCGCTGAAGCTTCTCTTGGTGGCCGTTCGCGGCGTGGCGGAGATAGCGTAGCGTTTGCGTGCCGCCGCCCGTCGGCGCTAGACCATGCGGCAGAAGCCGAGCACGCCGCAATTCTCTCCGACGAGATAGGCGCCCTCTATGGCCTTGTGCACATAATTCTTCGCGCCCTCAACCGCTTTGTCCAGTGGCGCCCCGAGCGCGATTTCCGCCGCCAGGGCTGCCGCCAGAGAGCAGCCCGTGCCGTGCGTCGAGACGGGCTCTCGCACCCAGTCCATAGCGAAAGTGCGGGTCGCTTTTCCGTCATGCAGAACATCCACGGCCTCGCCCCCGTTGCCGTGTCCACCCTTGACGAGCACCGCGCAGCCGAACTTGCCGTAGAGTCTCTTGGCGAGCTCTTCCGCATGCTTGGCGTCGCCTGCGCGCTGCGCATTCGGCTCGATTGCGTTGCCGCAGAGAAATTCCGCCTCGGGCAGGTTGGGCGTGATTAGAGTCGCGAGCGGCATGAGCTTTTCGGTTATCGCCTTCACCGACCCTTCGCCGATCAGGCGCGCGCCGCTTGTCGCCACCATCACGGGATCTATCACCTTGGCTATTTCCGGATGGCGCTTCAGCCTTTCGGCGATCGCTTCGACGGCTTCCGGGTCGGACAGCATTCCCGTCTTCAGCGCCTTTATTGCATATGTTCCCAGAACCGCGTCCAGCTGCGCCGCGACAAAACCGGCCGGTACCGGATGTATGGCGCTGACCCCGAAGGGATTCTGCGCCGTCAGCGCGGCGAATACGGTGCAGCCGTGCAGTCCGTACGCATGGAATGCGCGGAGGTCCGCCTGCACCCCCGCATTGCCGCCAGAGTCGCTGCCCGCTATGGTCAAGCAGCATGGATGTATCGTATTCGCGCTGTCGTTCATGATGTCTCCCTTTCCGTAAAGTTGCTGGAGAGCATTATACCATATTGCGAGGATATGGTATAATTGCGTCTGATGAATGTCGCCGTCCAGATTTGCGCCGCGCTAGCTTCGCTGGCCTTTGTCTCGCCTCTTGTCGCCGCCGCTCCTTTTGAAGGCGACGGCTGGCGCGTGGTGTGCGACTATGGTTTCGACGAGATGGTCAACAATGGAGGCAATCCGAGAAGCTGCGATGGCGCCTTTCCCGAATCGCTGTCGTGCTTTGGCGGCCATAGTCTCTATATGCCGAGCCACACGAACGGCGTGGTGCAGATTTCGGCATCGAGTGGCAAGCAGGGTGTGCTTTCGTTCGCAGGCGAAGGGGTCTCCCCCGAAAATACGCTCTTCGTGCTCGCCTGCAGATTGACCGACACAAAGAAGGTAGATCTCGCCGTGGATTGCGTCTCGGGCTGCGAGACCAACAACTTGGCTGTGCTGAAGCTCGACCGCTACGACATGGCTTGGTACGAAATCGAGCTCTCGCGCGCGCAGAAGGGCGGCACATTGCTGTTCCGCCCCGACGAAACGGCATCTGATTCGCGCATTTTGATCGATCGTATCGTATTCGCAAGGAGATTGGACAATGCCTTTTGCATCATCCTCAAGTAAACCCGTCAGACTCGCCATAATCGGCGGAGGCGCTGCAGGAATGTTCGCCGCGGCCGTCGCCGCGGAGCGCCGCATACCGTGCGTGCTCGTCGAACGGAAGGCCCGCCTCGGTTCGAAGGTTCTCATGACGGCGAACGGACGCTGCAATTTCACGAAAGACGTCTCGGCCGAGGATTTTCTGCGCGACGTGGGCCCGTGCTCGAAGTGGGTTGCCGCCGCTGTCAGGGAGTGTCCGCCGCGCCAGATAATCAAGGGCTTCAAATCGCTCGACGTCCCGCTCAGGCGAATGCCCGACGGACGGATGTTTCCGGCGGACGGCAAGGCCGCGACGATCGTGCACGCCTTTGGCGACCTGCTGCGCGCCGAAGGCGTGCCGATTCTGACGAACTGCCCCGTCTCGGGACTCTCCACGCTTGCCGGCGCACTCTTCGCCGTGCATACACCGAACTTCGACCTCCTCGCCGAAAACGTGCTTGTCGCCACAGGCGGCGTGAGCTATCCGAAAACAGGCTCGGTCGGCGACGGACAGAACTTCGCCCGCGCGCTCGGACACAAACTCGTGCCCTACCGCCCCGGCCTCATCGGACTCGAAACGCAAGACCGCCGCATAACTTCCCTCGCGGGTAGACGCTTCGAGGACGGCCGCGCGAAGGTGATGGACCCTTCTGGCAAGGTCGTCTTCGACTATCGCGGCGAGGTGGACTGCGAGAGCTTCGGCTTGAGCGGCGCGGCCGTCTACAACAGCCAGAGGTTCATCGAGCACGCCAGGATGGACGACTACGCGATTGAGGTGTGGTTTGGACACGAACGTCTGACGTTTCGCAATCTCAAGCCGCGCCCTGTCAAAGAGGCGATTGTCACCATCGGCGGTGTTTCGCTGGACGATGTAGATCCGCGAACGATGCAGTCGCGCAAGGTTCCGGGGCTGTATTTCGCTGGGGAAGTGCTTGATATTGACGGCCCGACAGGCGGCTACAACCTGACGATGGCCTTCGCCACCGCGCGCAAAGCCGTGACCTCGATATCCCCCCGTCGCGGCGCAGCATTGGGCGAGAAGAACTCCTGAGTTCGCGCGGTCGCGACACCCATCACGCTCACGTAGCGAGAGTGCGCGCACAAAAAACTTTTCTGCGCGTTAAAAGGAATCTTTTTAGCGCTATAAACGGGGTGCTTTTAGCGCTGTAATTTTTTGGTGATGATTACGATGGTAACGAGAACCTAACGATCGGAGTTTATGAATTATTGTTTGCGCCCTGTATCGCACGGGCGCACCCTCGTCAAATATTCGGTTGTCAAAGATCGATAGTTTAGTTTCTTTGCCCTCTCGCTTTTTCTCTATAGGGGGTTAAGGGGGACTTTCTCTTTTTCGCTTCCCCTTTTCTTTAATTCCCCTCCTGGAAGGGGGGCGTGTGTTGATAACTTGTGCTTCATTTGCTATTTTCCCTTCCTTTGGTTTGTGCACTAAACAAAAAAAAAGCCCATCGAACACTCGTCCGACAGGCGTGATTTGGAATTATGCGTAGTATAGCAAGCGCAAGGGCGAATTACACGACAAGATTTCTGTGATGGTTGCACTCGGATAGGGATATATGATATAATTCTCACAATATTTCATAACGCCCCGAAAGGGCAATTCAAGGAGTAAAAAACATGGCCAAGACGCCGAAGTTCGCGAACGCCAAAGTGTTCGCATGGGTTGACAAGTGGAACAAGGTCTGCACGCCCGACAAGATTGTTGTCGTCAAGGGCACCAAGGCCGAGCACCTCGCGATTTGCGAGATGATGGTCAAGAAGGGGCAGTTCATCAAGCTGAACGCCAAGAAGCGTCCCGAGTGCTATCTCGCCCGCTCGCACGAAAGCGACGTAGCCCGCGTCGAAGGGCGCACGTTCATTTGCTCCAAACGCGAAATCGACGCCGGTCCGACGAACCATTGGATGGATCCCGTCGAGATGAAGAAGAAGATGACGAAGGCCTACACCGGTTGCATGAAGGGCCGCACGATGTATGTCATTCCGTTCGCGATGGGTCCGATCGGCAACCCTATCACCCAGTACGGAATCGAGCTTACCGACTCGCCCTACGTCGTCGTCAACATGAACATCATGACCCGTACGGGCGATGCCGTTCTCAAGCACCTCGGCACGGACGGCGATTTCATACCCTGCATCCACTCCGTCGGCGCTCCTCTCAAGAAGGGCGAGAAGGATGTCGCGTGGCCCTGCGCCAAGAAGATTGAAGACAAGTACATCACGCAGTTCCCCGAAGACCGCGAAATCTGGTCGTTCGGTTCGGGATACGGCGGCAACGCGCTGCTCGGCAAGAAGTGCTTTGCTCTCCGCATCGCCTCGAAGCTCGCGAAGGACCAGGGCTGGATGGCCGAGCACATGCTCATCCTCACGCTCACGAGCCC
>ONWT01000085.1 GCA_900321575.1 uncultured Lentisphaerota bacterium
GCATCAATTTGCGGGCTTGTACGAATCCTTGAGGGTTACCGTCCTGTTGAACACGAGCGGCTTGTCGCAGACGAAATAGCCCGTGCGTTCAAACTGGAAGCGCGCTCCCGGTTCGGCGGCGGCCAGCGCAGGCTCGACATAGCCCTCCACGACCTTGAGCGAGTCGGGATTCATGTATTTGAGAAAGTTCGCCGGACCGTCCTTCAAAGGATCTTTCTCGGTGAACAAGCGGTCGTAAAGCCGCACTTCGGCCTTGACCCCCGTCGCGCAATCGACCCAGTGAATGGTGCCCTTCACCTTTCGGCCGTCCGCCGCGTTGCCGCCCCAAGACCCGACATCCCAAGTGCCGTGGATCTCCGCGACAGCGCCCGAACCGTCCTTCACGCACCCCGTGCACTTGAAGATGCACGCGCCACGCAGCCGCACCTCTTGGCCAGGCGCCATGCGGAAGAACTTCTTTTCCGGCACTTCCATGAAATCGGAACGGTCGATCCATATCTCCCTGCCGAACGGAATCTTGCGCGTGCCCGCAGACTCGTCTAGCGGATTGTTCGGCAGCTCGACTTCGCGGGAGCCTTCCTCCCAGTTGTCGATGACCACCTTTACCGGATCGAGCACCGCCATTCTGCGGACGGCTGTTTTGTTCAGCTCTTCGCGCACGCACCATTCGAGCAGAGCGGGGTCGCTCTCGCTCTCCACCTTCGAGACGCCGACCCTTTCGCAGAACTCGCGTATCGCGCCTGGCGTATAGCCTCTTCTGCGCATACCGCACACCGTAGGCATTCGCGGATCGTCCCACCCGTCGACATGCCCCTCGGTGACGAGCTGAAGCAGGAGACGCTTCGACATTACGGTATACGTTATGTTGAGACGCGCGAACTCCCGCTGCTGGGTGCGTATCTTGACCCCGTTCCTGACCGGCAGCAGCCCCATCTCGTCAAGCCTGTCCACGACCCAATCGTAGAGAGGACGGTGAACCTCGAACTCCAGCGTGCACATCGAATGCGTCACGCCTTCGAGCGCGTCTTCTATCGGATGCGCAAAGTCGTACATCGGGTAGACGCACCACTTGTCCCCCAGATGATAGTGGGCCACATGGCGTATTCTGTATATCACGGGATCGCGGAAGTGTATGTTCGGCGACGCCATGTCTATCTTGGCCCTGAGGCACCACTCGCCGTCAGCGTACTTGCCGTCGCGCATCTCGCGGAAAAGCTCGAGATTGCGCTCGGGCGTCGTGTCGCGCGAAGGCGAAGGCGTTCCCGGCTTCTCGGGGACGCCGCGATAGGTCTTCCACTCGTCCTGCGTTAGATTGCAGCAGTAGGCCTGGCCGCGGCGGATAAGCTCTTCGGCGATTTCATACATCTTGTCGAACATGTTCGAGGCGTTGTAGAAACCGGGCTCCTTGCCGTCGCCCTCGCCGCTCCACTGGAAACCGAGCCAGTTGATGTCTTTCTTGATGTTTTCGGCGTACTCGTCGCTCTCCTTGGTCGGATTCGTATCGTCCAGCCTGAGATGGCATTCGCCGCCAAAGAGCTTGGCCATGCCGAAATCGACGCACACCGCCTTCGCGTGGCCGATGTGTATGTAACCATTGGGCTCGGGCGGAAAACGCGTCACGACCTTGCCGCCGGTCTTGCCGTCGGCGACGTCCTTTTCGATCCACTGCCTGAGAAAGTGCCTTGATGTATCGGATTCGTTCATATCGACTACCATACGCTTATTTCGGCCATCGAGCCGTACCCGTTCCCGTAATGCGAGCTTACCGCGGTGAAGCGCCAGTAGCGCATCTTCACCGGCCCGCCCAGCTCCGCCACCTGCCAATCGGCGCTGTTGGCGAGCTGCCCGCCCACGACGGCAGTCCAGTTGACGCCGTCGAGCGAGACTTCGAACTTGAATTCCTTAACCCGCCCGTTCACGCCGATCTGGCGCCCGAGGAACCCGACATGGCCGATCTCCAGCTCGCGGCCGAGATCGATGGTGACGGTGTAGGGATAGTTGCCCATCGTCACTCCGTACTGCGAGTGCCAGATCGTATCAGGGTCGCCGTCCGCGATATGTATGGGGTCGCCTTCTCCCGGCTCCGCGCTGGAGCAACCGACTACCTTGACGAGCGTCGCGCTAGAACGCCTCTCAGTCTCGGGCAGCTCGGCAGGCTCGACATTGACGGCCTTGAGCAGCTTGCCGGGCGAAATCACGAACGAAAGCGGGAAGACCTCCGAGGTCGTGATTATGTCGCGCGGAATCGGCGCAGGCCCGCAGCTCGCGCCGCCAAGGCCTCTCGTCGCCGCATAGATGCCGAACTCGGTCTTCGACGTGGCGGGCAGCTCCGGCGGATGGTTGTATTCCACAAGCTCGACGGGCGAGTAGGGGTTCACCCCGAACGCAAACGGCCCCGCCGCTGTCGCGAAGGAGAGAGAATGCATGCCGTCGTCGAACGCCACTGCGCGCGCATTCTCCCTGTTGCCGCAATCTTCATTGCGCGCATAGGGGAAGTAGAAGTCGTTCGCCATAGCATGATAGCGCCCGAGGAAGGCGCCAGACATCCTGTCGCGGTAGTTCTCGAACGGACCCGCCCCGTAATACTCGACCATCGGATTCTGCGCGTCGAACACGAAGCGGTACCCGATGCGGCCGAGCTCGATGTTGATTCCGTCGGGACGTATCTCGCTCTGGCAGACGAGCTTGCCGTCGCCGCGGACAGTCCACTTCGACACCACATCGAACGCGATGTCGGCTATGACATCGCCCTTGTCGACAAGCTTCGTCGGGGTGCCGCCGAAATTGTCGAGCACTGCGCTGCGGCGGCCCTTCCAGCGGACGATTGTCGTGAACGAGACTTCGCCCTCGCCTTCGGCAAGACTGGAGAACTTCGCCTCCACGGGAACCATGTCGTGGAAGCCGGCCGCGGTCCACGTTCCGCCGAGGCCGACCTCGTTGGAGCTTGGCGCGCGGAACACGTCAAGCGCCATGGGCGCCTTGAGCCACTCCTTGCTCTTGCCGACGACGGCATCGGTCGAAACCGACACGAGCGAGCCCGTCTTTTTGCAGAACGCGTATTTCACCCCGTTCGCCGTGAACGCATAGCTCTCGGGCGTCTCCTCCACGGCAGGCGCGCTCTTGCACGCCGCCATCGTCTCGCGGGGCACCACGGGCTGGAAATCTATCTGGTCTTCGGCGAGCACTTCTCCGCCGCGAACGAACTTGACCCTGAGCGAAACCTCCCCGCCGCGGGAATGCACGTCTCTGACGGCCTTGGGAACCTCGACTGTCTTCTCCTGCTGGGGACCGAGCGGCCCCTGGCGGAAAACATGCAGCGAAAAGCCGCCTTCCGCGAAGTGGACACCGTCTCTGTAGGCCGTCCAGAGGCATTCCACGCCGGTCGCGTCGATAAAGTAGTTCTTGTTCTTGAGGATTATCTTCCTGCCAGTTTCGTCCGCCCTGGCCGACCAGTTCTGGTAGACGTGGCGAATCTCGTACCAGCCGGGTTCGCGCGTGCGGTCGGACAGCACGCACCCGTTCATCACGAACTGGCCGTCGTTCGGATAGTCCCCGAAGTCTCCGCCGTAAGCGACGATCAGCTTGCCGTCTTTCGTGATCTTGTAGAGACCCTGGTCGACCCAGTCCCATATCGTCGCGCCGAGAATCACGTCGGAGGACTCTATGGCGTCCTGGTAATCCTTCAGATTGCCCATGGCGTTGACCATGTTGTGGGCGTATTCGGAAATGTAGAACGGCTTCGCGGCGTCGGCATGGGCCGCCTTCTGCCATGTCCAGTCCACGCTGGGATACTGGCACCCGTCCATATCGGCGACCGTCCAGTCGCGCTCGTAGTGTATGGGCCGCGTCGTGTCGCGCTCTTTGATCGCCTTCGAAGCGGCAGCGAAGTTCTCACCGGGGCCCGCCTCGTTGCCGAGGCTCCAGATCACCACGGACGGATGGTTCTTGTTGCGCTCGACCATCGACATGTTGCGGTCGACCGTCGCCTTCTCCCACTCGGGGCAGTGCGAAAGCGAGCTGTCGCCGTAGCCGTAGCCGTGGGACTCCACATTGGCCTCGTCGACAAGGTAGATGCCGTTTACGTCGCAGAGGTAGTACCAGTAGTCGTCCTGCGGATAGTGCGCGTTGCGCACGCAGTTGCAGTTCGCGGCCTTGAGCTCCCTCATGTCAAGCTCCTGCGTTTCGCGCGGCACGTAGTGCCCGTAGGCTGGATGAGTCTCGTGGCGGTTCGCGCCTTTGAGCTTGATCTTTTGTCCGTTGAGATAGTAGCGGCCGTTCTTTATCTCGCTCACGCGGAAGCCGAACGTCGTCGAAACGTATTCTTTGCCGTTGCCGAGCACGATCTTGTAGCAGTTCGGCTCTTCGGCGCTCCAAAGCTTTGGCTTCTCGACGACGAACAGCCGCCCGTCGGTCTGCGCGACAAGCTTGTTGTCGAACGTGTAGAGCGAAACCGTCGCATCGTCTTCGCACTCGACCCTCACGGCCCAATCGCCGTTGAAGGCGCCTTCCTTGACGGGCGCGGCCTTCACAAAGAAATCGGTTATCCTCTCCTCCGGACGGCGCAGCAGCCACACGCTGCGGAAGATTCCCGAAAGGCGGAACATATCCTGGTCTTCGAGATAGCTACCGTCCGAATACCTGTAGACCTCGACGCAAACGGTGTTCTTGCCGGTGCGCACATACTTGGAGATGTCGAACTCCGCGGGGGAGCGGCTATCCTTCGAATAGCCGACGCAGAGCCCGTTGACCCAGAGATAAAAGAAGCTGTCGACACCGTCGAACTTGATGAAGGTGCGGTCTTTCTTCCACCCGCTCGGCAGGGTGAACTCGCGTATGTAGTTGCCTACGGGGTTTCTCTCGGCGTAGCTCGTGTAATTCGTCGGCGGCTCAAGCATCACGTCCGACCCGCCCGGCCTGTCTATCGCGAACGGGTAGCGCTGGTTGGTGTAGAGCGCCGTGCCCCAGCCGCCGTTCGCGCTCGCGCCAATCGCCTGCCACGAGCAGGGAACCTTTATGACCGGCCAGCTCGAACAGTCGAACCCCGGACGCCAGAAATCCTTCGCCCGCAAACTGGGATCTTTCGCCCAGTGGAAGCGCCACTCCGTATCGGAGTCGAGCGAAATGACCCTGTCGGAAAACTCAGGCAGAATCTTGAGCGCGTCGTCGAGGCTCGAGAACGGCACGAACGACGCTCTCGCCGGCTCCTTGCCATAGGAGAGAAGCTGGTTGTTCTGCCACTCCTCGCCGGTCGGTCTCATAACAGCACAAGCCGACAATGCACCCATTGCCGCAAACAGGAATATATTGGTCTTCATGGTAGTGTATTATACCATAAATCGCTGAAGGCTGCCTAAGAGCACCGCCGGTTTCGGGCAAAACAAAAAACCCTTGGCGTCAAGGGTTTTTCGAATGGAGGTGGGAAGCGGAGTTGAACCGCTGTAAGCGGATTTGCAGTCCGCGACCTAACCGCTCGGCCATCCCACCGGTCAAGATGTGAAGTAGTATACCATATTCCGCCAAAGCGCGCAAGTAGGGGGCTACGTGAGCGTGATGGGTTGGGCGATCAGGCGAACTCAGGAGTTCTTCGCCTTCGGTGAAGCCTCGCTAAACAAAGCGCGTCTCAATGCGTATTGCGCCTTAGCTCGGCTTCAACGTCGCCAACCCATCACACTCACTCCGCTCCCAGGGGCGCGTCTTCGCCGCGCGGATATGGTGAAATAGACTCATTGTTGGAGATAGCCTTTGCGAGTAGAGGCAGCCGCGCAGATATGGTGAGACCGTTTTTTGTGCAGCCTGCGCAGCAGGCGTTTTCGTGTCGGCGAAAGGCCGCTTTCGTGGTCGCGCGTAGCGCCAAACGAGTTTGAAAGCGGTACAAAAAACGCGGAGCCGTGAAAGTGTTAACGAAAACCAAACCATCGGAGTTAAATTTCGGTTCGGGGTGGGCGATAGGATTAGGCTATGCAAAGGCAAGAATTTTCCGATTGGACGATTAGGAGCTCGGCGTGCTATACTGTGCCTCATTGACGAAAAAAAGAAGAGGAGCATAAAAATGAACAAGATAGACAACAGCAAACCGGTCCGCACTGCAATCGTATTTTCCGCATTTGCAGGTATTTTCTTCGTCGCGCATGCAAGCGTGCCGCTCAATAACCTGCAGGGTGCCGGAGGCATCGCCTTCAACCCCCTTGCATACACGGCAGGGCGACCGTGGAACGGGGCGGACGGAGGGGACTCGACAAATGGGGTGGAGCGTTCCGCGCTGAACGGTATCGTATCGCGTCCGCAGGTCGGCGCGTGGTATGTAAGCCTCAGCGATGCCGACATCAACTGGGGTGCCTTCGGCGCAGCGTTCACAGTCGCAGACCGCCTAGAGCTTTCTGCCGGCTACGAACTCGTCAACGCCAAAAAGTACGGCGACAAGTCGATTAACAAGTACAACCTCGGCGCGAAGCTTCGTCTTCTCGACGAGAATGCGTTCGACACGCCGTGGGTGCCGGCGATAGCCGTCGGCGGCATTTACAAGTACACGGACTCGCGGACGGTTGATGCGCTCAATCTCGACCATGACGGTTTTGACGCGTATGCCGTCGCGTCGAAGCTTGTCACGCAGACTCCGTGGCCGGTTCTTCTTTCGGCAGGCCTCCTCTATACGGACGAAGTGGTGAACGGGGTCGTCGGGCACAACCATTATGACGTGGTGGCCTTCGGAAACATCGACGTACTGCCGGCTTCCAACATAGCGATTGGCCTCGAATACAAGCAAGGCGCGCGCGTCGGGGACGGGATTCGCAATCACGACTACTACGATGGCCACGTCGCGTGGTTCGTCAATGACAGCTTGACGCTTGTTGCGGCGTTCGTGGAGACTGGCGACAAGGACAAATTCTACCGCCACGGCTCCGCCAAAAAACTCGGCGTCGGCTCGGGTTTCGTCCTCAGCGCACAGTACCAGTTCTAAAGACTGCCGACGATGAAGCGGCTGATTCTTGCATCGTTTGCGGAATCTACCTGCTGTCGCTGTGGCTTCGAATAGAGTCCAGAAACAAGCGCAAGACAGTCCAGTAGGCAAAGGACCAATTGACTGCGCCACTGCAAATTGGGTATAATTCGCACATGAACAAACTACCCCATTTCGCGATGTTATCGCTCGTTCTCGCGGCAGCGGAAGGTTGCCGCCTGCTCGAAACCGGCTATGGCGACGACAATGTCATCGTCCGCACATCTGCGGACGCAGTTTCGTCCGTGACCAGCACCACGAAATCGACCGTCTCCTGGACGGGCGCCAAAGTCATGTCCTTCGGCGACGACCTAGACGCCGACAGACACGGGCTGTTCATCACCTTCGGCGAACTGGCCGCCGCGGCCTACCGCAACCATCCCGAACTGCCGGACGGATACAGTCCGCTTACCGGCGAAGAATTCGCGCGCCTCGGACTTGCGCAAGACCGCTACCGCTACGAGCCGGAGACGGGGTTCGTCGAAGACACGGCAGGCGTGGGGTTCGGCGCACGCCTCGCAAAGACGGCGGACGGCGACGGCATCGCGGTCGCGTTCCGCGGCTCGAACGCGCCCGGCGAAGACGAGCACTGGATGCAGGATTGGGTCGTAGACGCGCAACAGGGCGGCGGCGGCACGCCTGAGCAGTATGTCTACGGTGCTGAACTTCTCAAGGCGGTCAGGCTCGCCTTCCCCGACGCCGAGCTGACTGTCGCCGGCCACTCACTCGGCGGAGGCATCGCGGCGTATTCGACTATGATGCTATCCGAGCCGAAGCGCCTCATGTGCGCGACCTACAACGCGGCGGGAATATCGAGCATCACGCTGATGACGATGCCGAAGGACGTCGTCGAAAGGTGCGCCGGACTGGTCACGAACATCAGGAGCAAGGGCGACCCCGTATCGGCGATTCCCGGGACGCAGCTTGTGGGCGACGTATTCGAGGTGGACAACCTTCGCTTCGCGAACCATTCGATCGACGGTCTTCTGATCGACATGCGCCGCCGCGCCGAGGGGCGCAGAGCGGGCTGGCTACGCGACCTGTTCGACGAATAGGCGCCGCCTCAAACCTGCATGAAGCCGCCCGCGCGCAAGCCGACGGGCGAAGACGCCTCCGAGGCAGAAAAAGACTCTGGGGCGGCAGAGGCGTCAGCGGCGATCCGCTTCCAGGCGGATACCGTCTCCGCGAAGCGCGAAAGCGTTTCGACCATTCCGTCCGCGTCCATGCGCTCAAGCCAGTTGTATTTCTGAAGGTGCAACCGGCCGTCCGCAGGGTTTGCGGCAAGCGTCGCGCCGCCCGTGCCCTGATAGAGGAAGTTGGCCTCCATCGCGGCAGCGAAGACCCTCTCGCGGTTCTCCGGTGCGACATAGCCCAAATCCGCGTGGATGAGCATAAGGTCGTCGCCCGCCGCATGGAGAATCACGGTATTCCCGTCAATCTGCACGGCTGCAGCGCCGCCCTCGTCCACCAACTCCACGCCGAGATTCTCCCCCAGCGCGCCGATCATTTCGCCAAATGTCATCTGATTGTCTTTCCTGTTCTCTTTTCAAACTTCCGCGCCTCGATCACACTCCGATGTCGATCTGGTACGAATCGTCGCCGGCCATCTTGAGAGCATCGTCCTTAATGGCCTGCACACGAGTGTCTTCGCCAGCGAACCAGCCCGCCTTCAGCTCGCTTGACGTGATGGTATAGACGTCTGCCATGAGTCTGGTCTTGGAATCGGCGAACGTATTGGACAGCATGTCGAAGTTGTTCATCAGCGTCGTCATGATGGCGTTGGCGAACGAACTCGGC
>ONWT01000039.1 GCA_900321575.1 uncultured Lentisphaerota bacterium
CGAGGTCCAGATTTCCGGCGGCAGACTCGTGGAGTTCGCGGTGTCGCGTCCCGAAATCGGCGAGCTGAAGTTTTCCGTCCTGCCCGCGCGCAACGAAGTCACGGGCGCGTATTTCATAATGGCGCTCAGCGTCACCAACGAAAGCGGCTCGGTAAGCTGGATGCCCTCGCGCAATCCGCTTCGCCAGCTCGCGTGGGACGCGGGGTCGATATTCCGCGTTCTGAAGGGACTCGTCACCCCCGGCGAGGCGAAGGCCACGGCCGGCGCACTCGGCGGCCCTGTCATGATCGCCGAGGGTATATACGCGAGTCTGCGCCGCAACGTGTGGGACGGCCTCGGGTTTCTGCGCTTTCTGAACGTCAACCTCGCCGTGGTCAACCTGCTGCCGATTCCCGTCCTCGACGGCGGACTCATCCTTTTCTCCCTTATAGCGCTTGTCTTCCGTCGCCGCGTGCCGGACAAGATCGTCAGCGCGCTTTCGGTCGGTTTCATGTATGCGCTCATGGCTCTCATGGCGCTTCTGATCGCGAAGGATTCCATGCGCAGCTGGAGAATGCATTCCGCGTCCGCCCCCGTCGTGCAGGCTGACGGTGCGGAGCAGGAAGGGGAGGGCGATGCACGCGACTAGACAGAGCGAAGAACTCAACCGCGTAAACAGCGCCTTCGACAACCGCCTCAGGCCTACGGACTTTAGCGGGTTCGTGGGCCAGGCGAAAGTGCGCGACAGGCTCATGCTCGCCGTCGAGGCCGCGAAGGCGCGCGGCGAATCTCTCGATCACGTGCTGTTTTCGGGGCCGCCCGGCCTGGGCAAGACCACGCTTTCGTACATTCTCGGCGAGGCGATGGGCGTGAACGTGAAGACCACAAGCGGCCCTGTGATCACGAAGCCAGGCGACCTCGCGGGACTTCTTACGTCCCTCGAACCCGGCGATATAGTGTTCATCGACGAAATCCACCGCATGGCGAAAACCGTCGAGGAGTATCTGTATTCCGCCATGGAGGACTACGCGATCGACATAATGATCGACCAGGGCCCGAACGCCCGCTCGGTGAGGCTTGAGCTGCCGCGCTTCACGCTGGTCGGCGCCACTACGCGCATAGGCCTCATAGCGGCTCCTCTCAGGGCGCGCTTCGGCCTCGTGAACAGGCTCGACTATTACGAGCCGGCCGACCTTTCCGAAATCGTCCGCCGCAGCGCCGCCAAGCTGGGCGTGGATATCGACGGCGACGGCGCGGCGGAGATCGCGCGCCGCTCGCGCGGAACCCCCCGTATAGCCAACAACCTCCTGAGGCGCGTCCGCGACTATGCGCAGATTCGCGCCGGAAATTTCATCACCGGCGACGTGGCCAAGGAGTCCCTCGGCCTTCTGGAGATCGACCCTCATGGACTGGACGATATGGATCGCCGCATACTCGAGACGATATGCTCGAAATTCGGCGGCGGCCCTGTGGGACTCTCCACCATAGCCGTTTCGGTCGGCGAAGAGCCCGATACCATCGAAGAGGCGTACGAGCCGTTTCTGATAATGAACGGCTATATGGAGCGCACCCCGAAAGGACGCGTGGCGACGCCCCAGGCGTGGCAGCTGCTTGGGCTCAAGCCCGTTTCGCACCAGAGCGAATTCGACCTTTGACCCCCGCCGCTAGGCCTTCTTCGGCAAAAAGCGGTTTATCAGCTCGTTCAGCCTGAAGGGGAGCGAGGCGAGAAACCACGTCGCCAGCCTCATCGGCCACGGAAAGGCTATCAGCCCCGTATTGCGATCGACTCGCGCGAGAATGAGTTTCGCCGCGGCGTCGGCCTCCATGAAGAACGGCATGGGGCAGGTGTTCTTGTCCGTAATGCGCGAGCGCACGAAACCGGGACAGATCACCGAAACCTTGATTCCGCGTCCGGCGAGCATCCCCCTAAGCGAAAGACCCCATGTCTTTATGCAGCTCTTCGTCGCCGAATATGAGGGACACGACTTCAGCGGACCATACCCCGCTATCGACGCGGTGAGTATTATGTGGCCCGCCTTGCGTTCGATTGCCGGCAAGACGGTGTTTACCGTGCCGCCTACGTTTATCTCGAAAGTGCGCCTCACGTTCGCCTCGTTTTCTTCACCGGTGGAGACGCCCGCATTTGCGAACACCCTGTCGAGATGGGCTTTCGCGTCGCAGGCGAAGACCCAACGTTTCGTCGCCTCGGCGTTCGCGACATCTAGCACCTCGGCCTCTACCACGGCGCCGAGCGCACGACATCTTTCAGCGACGCTTTCCAGCCGCGCTCTGTCGCGCCCGCATACGAAAAGCCTGTCCCCGCGCTTGGCGCAGGCCAATGCCAAGGCCTCGCCTATGCCCGAACTTGCTCCTGTTATTAGCGTGTTCATGGCGGATATTATACCAAATTTCGCGCTGATGCATTTTTCTTGCGTACCCCCCTTGCGCACTTCGCCGAGAAATGATATACTACACACCGTTTTCCGACTTGGGGCTGTAGCTCAACTGGATAGAGCATCAGACTACGAATCTGAGGGTTGTGGGTTCGACTCCCGCCAGCCCCGCCATTCGGAAG
>ONWT01000086.1 GCA_900321575.1 uncultured Lentisphaerota bacterium
ACACCTCGGGCACGTCGGCGCCTGGCAGATCCACCTTGTTCAGCACGGGCACGATCTCGAGCTTGGCGTCCTGCGCGAAGTAAGTGTTGGCCACGGTCTGCGCTTCGACGCCCTGCGCGGCGTCAACGACAAGAAGCGCGCCTTCGCAAGCGCCCATTGAACGGGAAACCTCGTACGCGAAGTCTACATGGCCGGGCGTATCTAGCAGATTGAACAGATATTTCTCGCCGTCCTTCGCCACATATTCCATCGAAACCGGATGACTCTTGATCGTAATTCCGCGTTCGCGCTCGAGATCCATCGCGTCAAGAGTCTGCTCCTTCAACTCTCTGGCCGATATCGCATGCGTCAGTTCGAGTATGCGATCGGAGAGCGTCGTCTTGCCGTGGTCGACGTGCGCAATTATGCAGAAATTGCGTATATGGTCAAGCTTCATCAGGCGTGGATTCTTCCTTGGCGCTCTCCTGCTCCTCTGTGTCTTGCGCCTCTTCCGCCTCGGTGGAGTCTGCGGCGAGTCCGCCGCCTAGCGAGCGGTAGAGGTTTATGAGATCGATGGTGATCTGTCCCCTCGAAACTGCGAGCTCTTCTTCGAGATTCAAGCGGCTGCGCTGCGCGTCGAGCACGTTGTTGAAGTCCCTCAAGCCGTTCTGATAGAGGTTCTTGGATATCGCGACGGCCTCCGTGGCGGCCTTGGTCGCGCTGGTGAGCGCCTGATAGCGGTGATACTCGAGCGTGTAGGCCGCATAGTTGTCGCGCACCTCCGCATAAGCCTTGTCGATCGCCAGTTCGTAGTTGAGCCTCGCCTCCTCGACACGTGCCTCGGCGGCCTTCACCTGCGCGAGAACATTGCCGCCCTGAAGAACCGGCCATGTGATCGACGGGCCGATCGCCGCATAGAAGCTGCCCGGCTGCATGAACTTCGACACGTGCGTGGACTCAAGCCCGAGCGAACCGTTTATGAAAAGCCTCGGATACCACATCGACTTCGCAACCCCGACACGCGCGACCTGCGCGGCGAGCGTACGCTCTGCGGCCTTCACGTCGGGCCTGCCGCGGATAAGATCGACAGGTATCTCGGATACCTTCTGCGGCGCCAGCAGCCAATCGCGTCCCGTGACCGGCGCAAGCGTCTCGTGAAGCGCCCCTGGCTCGGCCCCCGCCAGAATCGCTATCGCATTCTTGAGCGACTCCTCCTGGGCGAGCAGCTGTGGAATTCTCGCCCGCGTCGTTTCGACGACATAAGCGCACTGGTTGACGGCCAGCTCGTCGCCTATGCCAGAATCGAGCCGCGACTTCAAAATGTCGTAAGTCTCGCTCTGCAGAATGAGGTTGTTCCTGGCGACGTAGATGCGCTCCTGCACTGTGCGCAGAAGCACATACTGCCGCCCGATCTCGGCAGTCAGCTCGATCCACGCCTGCGAAACGCCCCACCCTGCGGCCTGCGCCTGGGCTAGAGCCGCCTCGGAGATGCGGCGGTTGCCGCCGAACATGTCGATCTCCCACGAAGCGTTGAAGCCGCCGTTGAAGACATCCATCTCCTTGTGTCGGCGCCCCGTAGAATTGCGGTTGTTGCGGTGTATCTCGCTGCGCGTCGCACTGCCGTCGACGGACATCTTGGGCATGAACGCCGAGAAAGTCCCGAGCAGCTCCCAATTGGCCTGCTCAAGGCGCTTCTGGGCCACGAGGTAGCTCACGTTGTTCGACACCGCACTCTTGACGAGATTCTCCAGCACGGGGTCGTTCATGCGCTCCCACCATCTGGCGATACCGTACTCCGACACCTCGATGCGCTCGTCGGCCGAAGCGTCGGCCGTGACGTATTCGCACGTCTCGGTGAGGTTCGTCGTGGGCGCACCCGCGTCGGGCATCGTCCCGGCAGGGGCTGGCGCGTCGGGTTCCGCATAGTCCGGCCCTACGGGCGCAAAGCATCCCGTGGTCGCGGCCAGCGCGAAAAACGCGACATGCTTAAATGTTTTGACTAATGAGTTCGTCATGATTATTCAACCTCCCTCGCCTTCAACTGGCGCTTGCGGTAAGCCATCGTGGAAATATACGAAAACACGCGCTTGATATTCTCGCGCCAAGTCTGGAACAGCGCGTAGAGACCAGGCACGAGCAATATGCCGAAGGCCACCGAAGCGAGCATGCCGAAGAACTCGGTTATGCCGATGGCATTGCGGCTGGCGATGCCTGCGCCCGGATAGCACCACTTCGGGAAGAACAGGTTCATGCACATCGGGAGAGTTCCGAGAAGCGTGGTGAGCGCGGTCATGAGAATCGCCCTCAAGCGCTCGCCAGCGGCGGCACCGGCGGCGTCCACGATGGAATAGCCTTCCGTCTCGCGCTTGTCCTTGGCGAATTCGACAAGCAGAATGGCGTTCTTCGAGGCGAGCCCCACGAGCAGCACCAGACCGAGCTGGGCATACACCGACAGCGACAGATTGAACAGTTTAAGGCCGAAAAGCGCGCCAAGCGTCGCGACAAAGATCGACAGCATGACGGGCATCGGTATCGTCCAGCTCTCGTATTGCGCCACGAGGAAGAGATAGCCGAAGAGAATCGCCAGCACGATGAGCGGCGCCGCCGAGCCCGCATTGCGCTGCTCTTGGTAGGTTATGCCGCTCCACTCGAAGCCGTATCCGTCGGGAAGCTCCTCGGTGAGCACGCGCTTGACATCGGCGATCACCTCGCCGGAAGCGACGCCCGGAATCGGCATCACCTTTATCGCGGCTGCGGGATACATCTGGTAGCGGCTCATCACGCGCGGACCGATCTCTCTCGATATCGTGCCGAGCGACCCGACCTGAACCATCGCGCCCGTCTCGGAGCGCACGTAAAGCCTCGAAACCGCCTCGGGGGTGGATCTGCCCGACCAGTCGGACTGCACCGTCACGCGGTTCACCTGGGTGCCGAGGTTGACATCGTTCACATAACGCGAGCCGAGATAGTTCTGCAGCGTCGCATAGGCCGTCGCGACCGACACGCGGTACATCTCGGCCTTGGTGCGGTCGATGTCGAGACGCAAATGAGGCGTCTTCGCCGTAAAGCCGGAGAACGCCGCCAATACGCTCGGCAGCGCATTGAGCTTCGCGAGCATCTTGTTCTTCACGGCGTCCATCTGCATCGGATCTGTGGACTCCTTCGACTGTATTCTCACGTCGATCGAGTTGTCCATTCCCAAACCCGGTATCGCAGGCGGCGCGAAAGCCTGCACGCTGGCTTCGGGAATCTGCGAAAGCATCGCCCTTATCGTGGGTATCATGTTCTTGACCCACTGTTCGGGCTTCTGGCGCTCGCTCCAATCCTTCAGGCTCACGATGAGGGTGGACTCGTTCTCGCCGCGTCCGGCGACCATCGAGAAGCCGTTGATGCTGAGCACCATATCGACCTCGTTCGTCATCGAGAGCAGCATTTCGGTCGCCCTCATGCTGACTTCTCCGGAGCGCGCCTTTGTGGACCCCTCGGGCAGCTCGAGCGCGACGAAGATCACGCGCTGGTCTTCTTCGGGAATGAACGACGTCTTCGTGTTGGAGAACATCTGTATCGTCACGAGAATCGTCAGCACCAGCAGCATCGCCGCGAGGAAAATTCTTCTGGCGAGCCACTTCGCGAGCTTCACGAAAATGCCCTTGAACGCGTTTATCAGCGAGTTGAACCACGCGAGCGGCCCGTGCTTGAACGGCCTCGCCTCATGGAGAAGCAGCGAGCAGAGCGCGGGCGCGAGAGTAAGCGCGCAGAGCGTCGAGAAGCACACCGCCGCCGAAAGAGTGACCGAGAACTGCTGGTAAATGCGGCCGGTAATGCCGCTCATGAAGCCGACTGGCACGAATATGCCGAGAAGCACGAGCGTCGTCGCGATTACCGCGCCGGTCACGTCGCTCATGGCCTGTATCGTAGCCTCTTTGGCGTTGTAGCCGCGCGTCTCGATTATGAACTGCACGCGCTCGACCACGACGATACAGTCGTCGACCACCACGCCGATCGCCAGCACCAGGCCAAACAGCGTCAGAATGTTTATGGAATACCCCAAAAGCGCCATCAATATGAACGTGGAGCAGAGCGAAACCGGAATCGTCAGACACGGTATAAGCGTCGCCCGCCAGTCCTGGAGAAAGAGATAGCACACGAGAACGACGAGCCCGAATGTTATGAGAAGCGTGGTGACGATCTCTTTGATGCACATTCTCACATATTCGGTCGCGTCGTAGGCCACGACATAATCCATGTCCACCGGGAACGACGCCTGAAGCCTGTTCATCTCGGCGATCAAAGCGTCCATCGACTTGATTGCGTTCGCGCCCGGCTTCTGGTTGACCGCTATGTTAATCGTGTTGCCGCCGTTGAGCTGGCCGGCGAAGGAGTAGTTCTGCTCGCCGATCTCGACGCGGGCGATGTCTTTCAGCTTGACGATGCCGCCTTGCGCGTCGCGCCTGACGACGATCTCGTTGAACTCGTCGGCCGTCATGAGGCGGCCCTTCGCGAGCAGGGAGAACGTGAACGCGCCGTTTTCGGCCGTGGGCGACGCGCCGACAGCGCCGAGCGACGCCTGGACGTTCTGCTTCGAAATCGCCGCGATCACCTCTTCGGAGTTCATCGACTGCGCGGCCATCCTTTGCGGATCAAGCCACACGCGAACCGCGAGTTTGGGACCGTATATCGTCGCCTCGCCTACGCCGGGAACGCGCAGCAGCACCGGCTGGATGTTCTGATAGGCATAGTCCGAAAGCTGAAGGCGCGAATGGGTGCCGTTCGGCGAGCGTATCGCCAGAAAGCCCAGAAAGTCGGTAGACTGCGCGCGGACGCGTCCGCCGAGCTGCTTCACCTCGGAGGGCAGCTTCGCCTCGGCCTGCGAAATTCTGTTCTGAACCTTGACGAGGTCCATATCGCGGTCGGTGCCGACCTCGAACGAGACCGTAAGGGAATAGCTGCCATCGTCGCCCGAGTCGGACGTCATGTAGATCATGTCGTCCACGCCGTTCACTTCGTCCTCGATCGGCGTCGCGATGGTGTTCATCACTTCGCGGGCGTTCGCGCCGGGGTAGCTGTACGAAACCTGTATCTCCGGCGGAGTCAGCTGGGGATACTGCGCAATCGGCAGGCTGAATATCGCCATCACGCCGGCGATCGTGAGCACAATCGCGATGACCATCGCGAAACGGGGACGCTCGACGAACGTACGCGAAAACGTACGTATCTCGTCAACGGCCTTTCTTATCGACAGCTTCATCGGTTCAGTCCTCGATGCTGGGCTTGAAATCGGCGGTTATGTCTTCGTTCGGGGTCGGCGCCACGAGAGCGACCTTCATGCCCGACTGAAGCTTGGCGACGCCCGATATGACAACCGTCTCGCCTTCGTTGAGGCCTTCCAGAATGGGATTCCACCCCATGAACGCGTCGCGCGTCTTTACCGTGCGGCTCTCTACGGTCGAATCTTCCTTCACGACCCAGACGCCTACCTTGCCGCCCGGAAGATCGAAAATCGCCTGCTGCGGCACCGAAGGGTATTTCGGCGGCTCTGCATAGTCCGTAAGCAGCGTGACATAGCTGTTCGGTATGAGCAGGCGCTCGGGATTGGGAAACGACAGGCGCATCATGATCGACGCAGTTTCCATGGACATCTGGTTGTCGTCGAAATCCCACGCGCCTTCGCGGTCATATTCGCTGCCGTCCGGCAAAATGAGCCTCATGCGGAAATCGAGAGCCGTGCCCTTCTTCTGCGCCTGGCGCCACGCGATATAGGCGCGGTCGGTCAGAGGAAACGACACTCGCATCGGATCTATCTGGACGATCTTGGCGAGCGCCCCCTTGAGAGGCGCCACATAATCGCCGAGGTGGGCGGTGGTCTTGCCGATCTGGCCGGAAATCGGGGCGACGACCTTCGCCTTCTTGAGGTCGTATTCCGCCACGACGAGGTTGGCCTTCGCCTGCATCACCTTGGCCTTGGCGCTTTCGTACGCCGCCTCGGCGTCGTCCAGCTCCTTCTCGGTTATGCCGCGCGAGTCGGCCTTTTGCATACGCTCGAAATAGCGCTGGGTGCGGCGCTCTTCGGCCTCGGCGGCGGAGAGGTCGGCCTTGCGCTGGTTGACGACTGCCTGATAGCGCTCGTCGTCAAGCACATACAAAAGCTGCCCCGCCGTGACGACATCGCCTTCCTTGAAAAGTATCTCCTTTATGTAGCCGTCCACCTGCGGCAGGAGATCGACCTCCTGCACCGCCTCGGCATGGGCGACGAACTTTTCGGGCAGGTTGTAGGCCTTCATCTCGACATTGGTCACTGCCACCGTCTGAGGCATCCCGGCCATCGCCGCGAGCGGATTCACCGCAACAGGCTTTTCGTGCGGAATCAGTTCGCGGGCGATCCATCCACCTACCGCACAAACCACTGCCAGCACAACCGTGCCGATAACCGCACCGATGGTGCCTCCTTTTTCTCCTTTGTTCTCCGCCATAACACAACCCTCCTAATAGTTTATTAGAAGGAATTTTATCATTTCCGCCGCCTTCCGTCAAACGCGCCATACCCCAAAACTCCACTTAGTCATGCGCTACGCGCGACCACGAAAGCTTGCGCAGGCGACAGATGCTTCGCATCTTGAAGCCTCGCCTTCGCCCATTGGC
>ONWT01000091.1 GCA_900321575.1 uncultured Lentisphaerota bacterium
CGACGCTTTCTGAGAACTTTGGACTTGTTGTCGCCGAGGCGCTAGAGTGCGGCAAGCGAGTCATCACCACCGACGGCGCCCCCGCTTGGGGCGACGGCAACGACTACGGAGGGCGTTTGATTTATCTGAAAGGCTATCGGGATGGCTTGGATGATGAGCGTGTGGAATTGCTAAGGGATGCTATAGAAAGGCTTTGCGAATGAAGGTCACTTTGATAACTGCATGCTACAATAGCGCGGGGACGATCAGAACCGCGATTGAGAGCGTCCTAGAGCAGAAGGGCGTCGATGTCGAGTATATCGTCGTCGATGGTGGCTCGAAGGACGGAACGGTCGAGGTTGTAGAAGAATTTAGCCGCAAAAAACGCAAAGATCGCAAAGAGGGCTTTGAGTTCAAGTGGATCAGCGAAAGTGACCGGGGAATGTACGACGCCATCAATAAGGGCATCAAGATGGCGACAGGTGACATCGTCGGCATCTTGAACGCAGATGATGTGCTGGCCACTGATGACACGCTTGCGCATATTGCGCAAGCGTTCGGGGAACGGGGAACGTATCCCCCGAGCGAAGCGAGTCGCCGAAGGCGATGCCCTAGCAGGGGTGGGAACGGGGAACAGGTTGATTGCGTTTATGCGGACATCCGGTTTGTGAAGGAAGGGGAGTATGTTGAGGCGCTGAGAGCGGCCAAGACCGTGCGTTACTGCTCGGCGGCGAAGTGGAGGCCGTGGATGTTCCGCTTTGCGGCGATGGTTCCGCATCCCTCTTTCTATGTGCGTCGCGAATGCTTCGAGCGGTTGGGAGGCTATTCGCTCGACTATCGCATCTGTGCGGATTTCGAGCTTGAGCTGCGATACTTGTATCTCGCGAAGCTTAAGGCGGCGTATCTGCCGGAGTGTGTGGTCGTGATGCGCATGGGTGGCGCGTCGACGGCAGGCTGGCGCTCGAACGTCGAGATAAACCGCGAAGACCTCCGCGCCCTCCGCTCCCACGGAATATGGTCGTGCCTCCCGCTTATCTATCTCAAGTACCTCTTTAAGATTTGGGGGTTTGTGTTTAAGAACCAATAATTTATAGCTAAATAGGTGTCTCGGGCCCTTTACAAGCCGTAGGGGAATTTGGTACAATACATGCCAATCCTGCGACTGTCTTAGGAGGTTATCCCTGCCGCGGGCACTCTTTGTTTGGGGTGGCTCGTGCCTTCAGGTGAAGGTTTTGGCGGGGTGGTGCTTCCCGGTTTGCAGAACAAACAGAAAGAAGAACAGAAATGAACATCGACAAGTCCGTCATTGCGAGCGAGTATCAGCGTCACGACCGCGACACCGGTTCCAGCGAAGTGCAGATTGCCATTCTCACCAAGGAGATCGAGAAGCTCACCGCCCATCTCAAGGCCAACAAGAAGGACCACAGCTCGCGCTACGGTCTGCTCCGCAAGGTCCAGAACCGCCGCAACCTTCTCGACTATCTCAAGCGCGAGAACGAAGCTGGCTACCGCGAGCTCATCAAGAAGCTCGGCATCCGCCGCTAATGCGATTGACAAACAGAAAACAGTAATAAAAGAAAATGCAAGGAACAAAACAGTTCAAGGTCAACATTGCGGGGACGGACCTCGTGATCGAGACCGGGCTTCTGGCGCAGCAGGCGGCAGGGGCGGTCACCGTTTCGTACGGTGACACGACCGTCTTCACGGCGGTCACCAATACCGATACGCCGCGGGAGGGTATAGATTTCTTCCCGCTGCAGTGCGAGTATCGCGAGAAGTTCTACGCCGCGGGCAAGTTTCCCGGCGGGTTCTTCAAGCGCGAGGCGCGTCCGACGAGCAAGGAGATCCTCACGGCCCGCATGTGCGACCGTCCGATTCGTCCGCTGTTCCCCGACGGCTACTACAACGATGTCCAGGTCAATTCCACGCTCATCCAGAGCGACGGTCTGCGCGAGGCTGATTTTCTCGCCGTAAACGCGTCCTCGGCGGCTCTCCACATTTCGGAGATTCCGTTCATGGGGCCGATCGGGTGCGTGCGCATCGGTCGCATTGACGGCGAGTGGGTAATCAATCCGACCCATGAGCAGAAGGCGAAGAGCGATATCGACCTGCTCTACGCGGGCATTCGCGGCAAGTTTCTGATGATGGAGGGTTCGGCCGCCGAAATCAGCGATGAGGATTTCGTGGCCGCGCTCAAGCGTGCCCATGAGGAAGTCGAGAAGATCATCGATCTCCAGATCGAGATGCGCCGTGCGCTCGGCAAGCCCGACAAGGTGATTGTCGACGTGCCGCAGCCTGCGGACAAGATGGACTTCATGCGCAAGGAAGGCGGCGAGGCTCTCGCGGCGGCTCTTCTCATAAAGGGCAAGCTGGAGCGTCAAGGCAAGGTTTCGGCCATCAAGGAAGACCTTCTCAAGAAGGTCGCCGAGAAGTGGCCCGAGGTTGATGCGGTTGGCTTCGTGCACCTCTTCGACGCTCTCGAAATCGAGACGGTCCGCAAGAATGTGCTCGAGAAGGGCTTGCGCATCGACGGCCGCGCACAGCACGAGATACGTCCGCTTTCCGCACAGGTCGGCGTTCTGCCGCGCCTTCATGGTTCGGCGATATTCTCGCGCGGCGAGACCCAGTCGTTCGCGACCGTGACGCTCGGCACGAAGAAAGACGCGCAGGAGCTCGACTCCGTCACCGGCGGCGATCCGTCGAAGCGCTTTATGCTTCACTACAACTTCCCGCCCTATTGCACGGGTGAAGTCGGCAGGCTCGGTTCTACAGGCCGCCGCGAGATAGGCCACGGCGCTCTTGCCGAAAGGTCGATAGCCGAGGTTCTTCCTGACGATTTTCCCTACTCGATTCGCGTCGTCAGCGAGATTATGGGGTCCAACGGCTCCTCGTCGATGGCGTCGATCTGCAATGGCTGCCTTGCTCTCATGGATGCGGGCGTGCCGCTCAAGAGGACGGTCGCAGGCATCTCCATCGGCCTCTTCACGAATGCCGACCAGAGCCAGAAGGTTCTCGTTACCGATATTCTCGGGGCCGAGGATCACTGCGGCGATATGGACTTCAAGGTCGGCGGCACGAAGAAGGGCATTACGGGCTTCCAGGTAGACCTCAAGCTTCGCGGCCTTACCTGGGACCTCGTCGAGGGCGCCGTCAAGGCGGCGCACGATGCGCGATTGAAGATCATCGACTTCATGGAGTCGGTCATTCCCGCGCCTCGCGCCGAGCTCAACAAGTACGCGCCCCGGATCGAGGAGATGCAGATACCGGTCGACAAGATCGGCGCTCTTATCGGTCCCGGAGGGTCCAACATTCGCGGCATCGTCGAGACGACCGGCGCGCAGATCGACATCGATGACGACGGCAAAGTTTCGATATTCGCGACCAGCCTCGAGTCGATGGAGGCCGCCAAGCGCGCGGTCGGCTCTGTTGCAGCCGAGGCCGAGCCCGGCAAAATATACGAGGGAACCGTCACGGGAATCAAGGATTTTGGCGCTTTTGTCGAGATTCTGCCCGGCATGGACGGTCTCTGCCATATCTCCGAGCTCAGCGACAAGCGCGTCCCGAGCGTCGAATCCGTCTGCAAAGTCGGCGACAAGATGATGGTCAAATGCCTTGATGTCGATGAGCGCGGCAGAATCAAGCTCTCGCGCAAGGCTGCCATGGCGGAACTGGACGCCAAGGCTTAAGCCTTGCCGTCTAGTCTGCCAAAACGAAGAGCGCGATCGCTTATGTGGTCGCGTTCTTTTATTGCCTCCTGAACATTTCGATACATCTTTCACATGAACGAACACGAAAACCACATCAAACCGAACGGGATTGCGCTCATACCATTTGCGGTATTTGCCGTTTTCTATGTCGGGTTTTCAATTCTTGCCGGGCATATGGGTCTTGATATGCCGTGGTATAGAGTACCCATGCCGATAGCGTTCATGGTGGCTTCGGCTCTGTCGTTGACCATCAGCCGCAGAAAAAGTTTCGAGGAGCGTGTCGAGGCGTATGCGCACGGCATGGGCGAGCCGAACATAATGATAATGTGCCTCATATTCGTTCTTGCGGGCGCGTTCGCGAGCATAGCGAAGGGGTCGGGCGCGGTAGATGCGGCTGTTGTCATCGCGCGTTCGATAATTCCGGAGGGGTTGATGGTGGCAGGAGTGTTTTTGATCTCGTGCCTCATATCTCTGGCCATTGGCACGTCATGCGGCACCATCGCCGCCGTCACGCCGATAGCGCTCGGTTTTGTGGAGCCGTTGAATCTGGACGCGGCGCTGCTTGTCGGTGCTGTCGTCGGAGGGTCCATGTTCGGCGACAATCTGTCGATGATATCAGACACTACGATTGCCGCGACACGCACGCAAGGAGTGAGAATGAGGGACAAGTTTCTCGCAAATGGGCTCATATCATCTCCGGCGGCCTTGGTGGCGCTGTTTCTGTATGCGATGTCGGGATCTTCCGCCGGCTCACTGGAGGTTCCGCAAGTCACATGGCAGCATATCGTGCTTGTGGTTCCGTATGCAATGGTCTTGGGGCTGGCTCTTGCGGGGTTCAATGTGATGGCATTGCTGTTTTCCGGCACAGTGCTGGCGGCGGTCATTGGCGGAGCGCTTGGCAGATTCGCCTTGTTCGATGCGATGGATATGCTCGGCAAGGGAGCGTTGGGCATGGGAGAGACGCTCATCGTGGCGCTTCTTGCCGGCGGACTTTTCAAATCGGTCCAGGCCAACGGCGGCATCCTCTGGCTCACCGATAGGATTTCGCAGATCATCAAGGGACCGAGAACATGCGAGCTAGGCGTGTTTCTGCTCGTTTCGGTGGTAAACTGTTTTGCCGCCAACAATACGGTCGCCATAGTTATCGCCGGGCCGATTGCCAAAGAATGCGCAAGCAGATTCAAGGTGGATTCGGTGCGGGTCGCGTCCATTCTCGACACCGCTTCGTGCGTAGTGCAGGGTTTGATACCGTATGGTGCGCAGATACTGATAGCCTTGGGAGTGGCCAGGGGGCTTGGAATCGCCGTCGATTCATTCTCGCTAATCAAGTGTCTTTACTATCCGCCGCTTCTTGCACTCTCGGTGTTTGCATCCATGGCGCTTGCGAGGCGGCGTATTGATGATGCGGCGCAAGATGTGGTATAATACATCCTATTATGAAGATATCAGGTACTATAACGGCGCTTGTCACGCCGTTTGCCGAAGATGGCTCAGTAGACTATGTTCGGCTCAGGGAGCTTGTCGAAGAGCAGGTCGCCGCGGGAATCGACGGCATCTGCTCGGTCGGTACGAGCGGCGAGTCGCCAACGCTCTCGCACGAGGAGCACCACGAGGTCATCGAGAAGACGATTGAGTTTGCAGCAGGCCGCACTAAGATAATAGCAGGCACGGGCGCGAACTCCACGAGCGAAGCGATATCGCTGACAAAGGCCGCCATATCGTGCGGAGGGGCCGCCGCGACGCTGCAAGTCACGCCTTATTACAACAAGCCGAATGCAGAAGGCCTCTACCGCCATTTCATGACGATCGCCGATCTTGGGTTGCCGGTGGTTCTGTACAACGTGCCAGGCCGGGCGGGGCGGGAGATTCCGCTTGATGTCGTCGTGCGTCTTGCCGCACACCCGAACATCGTCGCCATAAAAGAAGCCGCCGGTTCGGTGGATCGCGTGTCCGCGATAAAGGCCGCGCTGCCGGAGTTTACGGTTCTTTCCGGCGACGACACACTTGCGCTGCCGATGATTTCGGTCGGCGCCGAAGGTGTGATATCGGTAGCCTCCAACGTGATACCCAAAGAGATGGGCGATATGGTGCGGCTTGCGCGTGCTGGCGATTTTGCAAAGGCAAGAGCGCTGCACATGAAGTACTATCCGCTGTTTCGCGACCTTTTCATCGATGTGAATCCGGTGATGGCGAAAGAAGCCCTTTGGCTCATGGGCAAGATCGACCGCGTTTTCCGTCTGCCGCTGTGCGAGACGACTGACGCGAACTTGGCGAAGATGAGAGCGACACTTTCGTCGCTTGGGCTTTTGAACGGTTGAGATATTTCAGGGTTGCATAAAACAAGGAGTTTTGCAGATGCAGGTCTTTAACAGCCTTACGCGGCGCAACGAAGAGCTCAAGCCGCTGGAAGCGAACGAGATTCGCCTTTACACGTGCGGTCCGACGGTCTACAACTATGCGCACATCGGCAATTTTCGCGCATATGCTTTCGAGGACGTGCTTCGCCGCGTCGTGCAGTTCAACGGAATGAAGATACGGCAGGTGATGAATCTGACGGATGTGGACGACAAGACCATACGCGGGGCCAATGCCGCCGGCGTCAAGCTCACGGACTACACGAAGACCTACAAAGACGCTTTCTTCGCCGATCTCAAGAAGCTCAACATACAGTCCGCCGAGGTTTATCCCGCAGCGACCGATCACATACCCGAGATGATCGCGCTAGTCGGGAAGCTTGTCGAAAAGGGCGTTGCATACAAGAGCGAGGACGGTTCGGTCTACTTCAACGTGCACAAGTTTCCCGGCTACGGTAAACTCGCCCACATAGACTTCGATCATCAGCAGACGGGCGCCAGATGCGCTGCAGACGAATACGACAAGGAGAATGTCGGAGACTTTGCGCTTTGGAAGGCTTGGGAAGAGTCTGACGGGCCGGTCGGTTGGGATTCCCCTTGGGGCAAAGGCCGCCCCGGCTGGCATATAGAGTGCTCGGCAATGTCGATGAAGTATCTTGGCGAGACGTTCGATCTGCACACCGGCGGAATAGACAACCTCTTCCCTCACCACGAGAACGAGATCGCGCAGGCCGAAGCGGCGACAGGCAAGCCATTCGTAAAGACATGGATGCATTGCGCCCATTTGCGCGTAAACGGCGAGAAGATGTCGAAGTCGGCTGGCAACTTCTTTACTCTGCGTGACCTCATAGAAAAGGGCTACACAGGCCGCGAAATACGTTATGTGCTCATAAATGCGCACTATCGCCAGGGATTGAACTTCGCCTTCTCCGCTCTGGATGATGCGAGAAAGTCGCTCGCCAGAATAGATGCGTGCGTCGAGAAGGCTACGGCGGGCGAAGCTCCGGAATGGGCAAAGGCGCGCCTGGACGAGTTTACCGCGGCAGTAAACGACGATCTTAACATGCCCAAGGCTTTTGCGGCGCTGTTCGAACTTGTGCGCGACACGAATTCACATGGCGGCGGACCTGTCCTTGACGTGTTCAAACGGATGGACGAGGTTCTCGGCGTCATATTCTTCGGAAAGGCCGAAAAGACCGACGTCCCCGCCGAGGTGCAAGCGCTTCTCGACAAGCGCGCAGACGCGCGAAAGGCCAAGGATTGGGCGCTGTCCGACAAGCTTCGCGACGAAATTGCGGCTATGGGGTGGCTGGTCAAGGATTCTCGCGAAGGGCAGAGCGTTTCGAAAAAGTAATACATACAGGAGCTTATGATATGGTGAAGCATGTAACAAATGAAGAAGAACTGAATGCGGCGCTGGCCAACGGCAACGTGCTGCTCGACTTTTGGGCGACATGGTGCGGACCGTGCATGATGATGGGCGAGAAGATAGAGAATGAACTCCTGCCAAGCATGCCCGATCTCACGGTTGTGAAAGTCGATGTCGATGCCGCTCCGCAACTCGCCGCGAAGTTTGGCGTGATGTCCATTCCGGCCATGTTCTGTTTCAAGAACGGCGAGAAGCTGGCCGGCTTCGTCGGCGTTACGGATACGGCAGACATAAAGCGTGTATATTAAAAGCCTGTGCGATGTACGCATCAAGGTTTTTTGCTCAAATCAATATAAATGTGCTATAATATCACAATCAAAAGCAGGAAAGGCTAAACATGGCGCATGAAACTAAAGTAGGCCGGCGCATCCGCTCGTTTCGCGAGAAGCTCGAAATGAGCGTCGAGGCGCTTTCTCAGAGCAGCGGTATTGCCGCGAGCGTGATAAATTCAATAGAGGAAGGCGAGGTTCTTCCCGCGCTTGGTGTTTTGACAAAGCTTTCTCGCGCGTTGGGTCAGCGTCTTGGCACGTTTATGGACGATCAATTCAAGCCCGACCCGATCATTACGCGGTCTGTCGATCTTGAAGCGGCAAAAGTCGCCGGTGAAGGCATGAACGACCTTGGATACGCTTCGCAGTCGCTTGCGGTCGGCAAGCCGGATCGGCACATGGACCCGTTCCGCATCGAATTCGCGGCCGATGGCGTCAATGAATCGTCCTCGCATGAAGGCGAAGAGCTCATAATATGCATTGCCGGCGAGATTGAACTCAAATACGGCAAAGAGTTCGCGACAACGCTCAAGCCGGGAGATACGGCGTACTACAACGCCGTGGTGAGTCACTCGCTCAGAGCTCTTGGCGGCAAGCCGGCCAGCATATACGGAATCGTGTTCATTCCGTCATGATGCGCGGGTCAATTCCAGAAAGAAATCTGAAAGGGTAAAACAATGGGCTGGTACGAGAAAACAGATAAGCCGAAGATTCCGCAGGCAAAGGCCTTGTGGGCGATATGCCCCAAGTGCAAAAGCCACTTTGAAAAATCCGTTTGGAAGAACAATAACAATATATGCCCAAAGTGCAATTACCATGGGCGCCTTTCCGCACGAGAGAGGATTGCACAGATTGCAGACAAGGACAGCTTCGTCGAAGTGTTCCGCGCGGTGAGTTATTCAGACCATCTCGAATTCCATGATGCTACTGGTCCATACAAGGACAAGGTCGAGGCGACGATCGCCAAGTCGGGCGAGACGGAGTCGATCGTCATGGGCACATGCGAGATCGGCGGGCACAAGGCGATGCTCGGCGTCATGGACTTTGCGTTCATGGGCGGCAGCCTTGGCACCGGCACCGGAGAGCGCATAGCGAGAGCGTGCGAGCAGGCGATCGGCGAGAACCGGCCGCTGATACTTTTCAGCGCTTCCGGCGGAGCTAGAATGCACGAGGGTATCCTTTCTCTCATGCAGATGGCGAAGACATCGGCTGCGATAGGGCGTCTGAAGGATGCGGGGTTGCCTTACATATCGGTCCTTACCGATCCGACGACTGGCGGCGTATCGGCCAGTTACGCCATGCTCGGCGACATAAACATAACCGAGCCTAAAGCGCTTATTGGCTTCGCCGGGCGTCGCGTC
>ONWT01000094.1 GCA_900321575.1 uncultured Lentisphaerota bacterium
CCTGGAGGCGGATGCGTACTCTCTGCTGTTGCATTCTTCTTTCCTTCTTTGTTTCTTTGTTCCGGCTCAGGGCTTTCAGCCCGTCACCCCTTCGTTGCCTGGCTCTAGACGGTCGCGACATCCGCGCGCACGACATTATCGTGTTGGCGCAGGAGACCCTGTTGAGGCGCCTCGCTCGCGACTGGGTTTCAAACCAGTATCTCCTCAAAAACAAGGCTCGCGGCTTGTCCGCAGCCGCGAGCTTTTGACTCGACGACCACGACGCGACGGGATGTTACTCGCCCGTATCGCGGCCCTCCTCTTGGGAAGATTTGCGTATTATATCATAATTTTGTCACATCGCGCAAGGGGGTATCTTGCGGCCAGACATCTGCCTTGGTCTTGGCGGCGACAATGCCGTAAAAACCGTCCACCCCTGTGTTGTGCCAGGCGTCGAGCACTATCTTGCCGTTCGCCGTCTCGAGGCTGAGAATACCCTTCTTCTTCCATTGCGAATCGTTCAGCGCCTTGATGTCGCCATAGCCCATGCGGCGCCCTTTGAAGACAAAACCCGACTCATCATACTCGAAATCGAACCTGTAGGCGCGCAAGACCCCGAACCCCACGATTATCGCCCCAGCGAAGCAGAGCGCCATGAATTGCTTCTGGCGCGGTATCGCATTGCCGTAGACCCTTAGAGCCTCTTCATGGGAAGACGGCGTCGAGCGCTCGATTTTCTCGTACAACGCCTCCGGAGTCATTGAAGGGTACGTAACATACCCATCGTAGGCAAACCAGCAAGCCATGCCGAACAGCAACGCCGCCACAAAAAGGTGGCGCACGGCAAACTCTCTATTCAGTTTCAATTTCATATCTGCATTATACCAAAAAACATCCTGAAGCGGAACACAGCGAGTAAGCCGGATTCTGTTCTATCCGATCATTCATCTGAGCAATCAACCCGGAACCTGAAGAGTCGCCTTGCGGCGTCTCGCCGGACGGGCCGCCCGTCGATTCCCTATTTGATCTTGCTCCGAGGTGGGCTTGCCGCGCACGCGCCGGTTATGGCGCGCCGGTGGGCTCTTACCCCGCCATTTCACCATCACCCCTTTCGGGGCTGTCTGTTCTCTGTGGCGCTTTCCGTCGCACGGGCTTTCCCCGTGCCCTCCGCCCATTACAGGCGAAACCCCCGCCCTGTGGAGTCCGGACTTTCCTCTGCCGAACGGCAGCGATCGGTCCGCCATGAACCGCTTCAGAATGAAATCAAAGATCAGTCGCGGTAGAGGATTCGCCCGCACATCGTGCACGCGACCAGACCGGCGTTGTGGTCGACCATCTGCGCGACGCTCGGCGGCTGGACAAGATGGCAACCATCGCAAACGCCCTCGCTGGTGAGCGGCACCACCACCGGCCAGCGCTTAGTCCTGAGACGCTCGTAATAAAGCATGAACTTGGGGTTAGCGACAAGCTTCGCCTTCTCGGCGCGCTCCTTTTTGGCCTCTTCAAGCTCGGCCTTGACCGCCGCGATACGCTCGTCGATCTCGTCGCAGAAGCCAGAGACGACACTCTTCTCGGCATCGTATTTGGCCTGGGCCTCGGCCACACGGGCCTCGGCCGAAGGCAACTCGTCCATCGCCGCTATCTGGTTGTTCTCGGTGGCTTCGAGATCGTGGCTCACCAAATCGATCTGCACGGAATACTGCTGGTACTCCTTGTTCGTCTCAAGAGAAGCCTGAGTCGTTTTCAACTGCTGGATTTTCTCTTTGAGCGCCTTGGCGTCGTCTTCATAGCCCTTGACTCTGCGATTGGCATAATCCTGATTCTCCTTCGCGGCATCGAGATCGGCTATGACACCTGAAAGCCTGGCGACCTCAAGGGCGCGACGGCGAGGAAGATCTTTCAATTCAAGCTCCAGCTCGCGGATACGTCCGTCAACTTCTTGCAAATCAATTAGCGATTGAACTACGGTCACGATCTTCTTCCTTAACTTTGGGGCAGGAGACGGGACTCGAACCCGCAACCCACAGAATCACAATCTGTTGATCTAACCAATTGATCTACTCCCGCCATCTTCTGCTGGAGCCAGGTAAGGGATTCGAACCCCCGACCTGCTCATTACGAATGAGCCGCACTACCAACTGTGCTAACCTGGCCTGTGTATGAGTGTGTAGTATACCAAAACTTCCGACGACCGTCAATGGGGTGCCGGAAGTCTGTTGAGCAACATTTCGGAAATGCGGGCTACCGCAAGCCGCAGCTTCTCCATCGAGGTGGCGTAGCTCATTCTCACAAATCCCGCTCCACTGGCGCCAAAGGCGCTGCCCGGAACGCACGCGACGCCATGCTCTTTGAGAAGCTTCAATGCGAATTCCTCGTCGCCCATCCCTGTGTTGCGCACGCACGGAAACATGTAAAACGCCCCTTTCGGGAGAATCGTTTCAAGCCCAATCCTAGTAAGCGACGTCCAAAGATAATCCCGGCGGCGGCGATACTCGTTCTTCATCCGCGCGACATCCTTGTCGCCAAAATCCATCGCCTCCACTCCTGCAGCCTGCGAGAGGGTCGGGGCGCTCATTATGCCGTATTGATGAATTTTCATCATCGCGTCGATTATGTCCCCGGGTCCGCAAGCATAGCCGAGACGGTAGCCGGTCATCGCCCAGCTCTTCGAAAAACCGTTGAGCAGCACGACCCTGTCTTTTGCGGAAGGGAACCCCGCAAAAGACGGCAATGGCGCATCTTCCGCCTCATAGTTCAACTCGGAATACACCTCGTCGGCCAATATGATCAAATCGTGGCGTCCAGCGAAATCTATTATGCGCTCCATATCGGCGCCAGACAACGTCGCGCCTGTCGGATTGCACGGAAAGTTCAGCAGAATAGCCCTTGTTTTGGGCGTGACGCACCGTTCAAGGGCCTCTACCGTCAGGCGGAAATCATCCTTGGCTCCGGTCGAAACCGCGACAGGCACGGCGTGGGCGAGGCGTATTGTCGGCGCGTAGCTGACAAAGCACGGCTCGTGGTAGAGGACTTCGTCGCCCGGGGAACATATCGCCCTTATGGCCAGATCGATTGCCTCCGACACGCCGACAGTGACGAGAACCTCGCTCCGCCAGTCGAACTGCGCAGAGAATCTGCGGCCGAGATATCGCACAATCGCCTGCCTGAGCGCAGGAGTGCCAAGATTGGACGTATAGTGCGTGCCGCCGTTTTCAAGGCATGTCACGGCAGCACGGGAAATATGCCAGGGCGTATCGAAGTCAGGTTCGCCTACACCAAGCGACACGATGTCCTTTGATTGCGCAACCAGATCGAAGAACTTGCGGATTCCGCTTTTCGGCAGATCCGCAACGTGCGGCGCGACTCTCGAACGCCCCGGCATTCCGTCACTTCGTCAGCTCGTCGGCAAGCGCCACAAGCTTCGCTTCGCTTTCAGCGTTCAGCGCACTTTTGATGGTGACGACATTTTCGCAGAAAGCGAGATTCTTGCACTTCTCAAGCATCTTGCGCATTATCGACGCGGCCTTGGGCGCCCAAGAACCATTCTCGATGAAGGCTACAGTGCGATTCTGGTAGTTGCGCTCGGTAAGATGGTCGATAAAGTGTCGCATCCACGGAAAGATATCCATGCTGTATGTCGTCGTCGCAAGCACAAGCTTGCCATAGCGGAATGCGTCCTCGACGGCTTCGGGCTGATCGTCACGGGCGAGGTCGGCCACGGAAACTTTCGGGCAGCCGCGCTCGACGAGGAGTTCTTTCAGTTTCAGCGCGGCAGCCTTCGTGTGCCCGTAGACCGATGTGTAGGCAATCAGCACGCCGGGAGTCTCGACGGAATAGCTCGACCACGTATCGTACTGTTTCACCGCATGGGCGATTTCGCCGGCAGTCGAGAGAACTGGTCCATGCAGCGGACAAATCATCTTGATCTCTAGCGCGGCCGCCTTCTTCAGCAAAGCCTGCACTTGCATGCCGTACTTGCCGACGATGCCGATATAGTAGCGGCGGGCTTCGCAATCCCACCCTTCGGGATCTTCGACGTCGTTGGCGCCGAACTTGCCGAAGCCGTCCGCAGAAAAGAGAATCTTGTCGGCCGTATCATACGTCACGATGACTTCCGGCCAATGCACCATCGGCGCGGCGACAAAGGCGAACGTATGGCGGCCCGTGGAGAGCGTATCGCCCTCGCCGACCACAAGGCGGCGGTTGGCATAATCGGTGCCAAAGAAATTCTTCATCATGACAAACGCCTGCGCGCTCGCAACTATCGTGGCCGACGGATAGCGCTCGGCGAACGCCGCGACATTGGCCGAATGATCGGGCTCCATATGCTGCACCACCAGATAGTCGATGGGCTTGTCGCCTATCTGGGCCTTTATGTTGGCGAACCACTCTTCGCCGAAATTCTGGTCTATCGTATCGAAGACGAGAATCTTCTCGTCTTTTACGAGATACGAATTGTAGGCCATTCCGCGTGGCACCACATACTGACCTTCGAACAAATCTATCTGGTGATCGTTCACCCCGATATATGCAATATCATCTGTCACTTTCATAGTGGGGTATATTATACCAAAAAAACCGCCGTTGTGGCGGTTGCTGGTGCTCGGGGCGGGACTCGAACCCGCAAGGATCTCTCCACATGCACCTCAAGCATGCGTGTCTGCCAATTTCACCACCCGAGC
>ONWT01000035.1 GCA_900321575.1 uncultured Lentisphaerota bacterium
AATCGATCTTGCGCATGACAATAAACGCGGAAACTGTCGCCCAAAGCGGAAGCGCAATTGCCAGCGTGCGCGCCCAGCCCTGCGGCGCGTAGAACTTTCTGAACCAAAGGCCGATAAGGACATATCCAAAGAATCCACCAACATATTGAAACGCGCCGAAGCCGTTCCATGGACACTCCCCGTAAAGATACGGCACTGCGCCGAACGGCGGCGCGCCGTACATGCTCGTCCAGAGCCTGCGCAAGAACGGGAATGACGTCGTGAAAAGCCAAAGCAGAATCCATCCCGACAGCTCGCGGCGGCCTACCTTCTCCGCCCAAGGCGAAAGCAGCGGCATAGCGAGATAGAGGCCAAGGAGCATCGGCACGAACCAAAGGTGGCCGGCTTCATCCGGGAAGTTGAAGGCCAGTTGCCGCCAGATCTCCTCCTCGCGCCGCCTTTGCTTTTCGGCGCTACTTCTTTATGATGTCCTTTGAACGGATCGTGCAGAAGCGAATATCCTTCTCGCCGGAGCCCTCGAAGACGACTCCTACATCCGGCGGAAACCCCATATTCCTCGACGGTATGAGGCAAAGATCGCTGTACGACGCGCGTCCGGGCTCGATCGGCACGCCATCGCTCCAGCTCTGCCCGTCGTCCCAGCTGGTGCGCAGCGTCAGATTGTTCCTGCCTCCGGAATTGCAGTTGGAAAAGACCAGGATTTCTTTCGGATACGTCACCGCGCCGATTTTCTTGCCGGCATAGTTGCGGCCCAGAGGATAGGTCATGATCTGCGCGTTGCAGGCGGCGTCGTTCAGACGGCGGTCGGTCCAATGGTCCCAAGTCTCGCCGTTGTCCTTGCTTTCGAAAATCTCGCGCGCGCCCTGGGATTTGCGCGAGTTGATCATGAGATTGCCGTTCGACAGCTCCACCACCTTGCACTCGTCGCCGGGCTCGGTGGTGGGCTTGCCGAAAGCCTTCCACGATTTGCCGCCGTCGTCGCTTCCGAAAAGCGCCACCTTGTTGCGGACCCATACGAGGGTGTGCAGAAGTCTGCCGTCTTTCGTCTGTATGCCCGAGCCGGACGTTATGAAGATGAAGCCGTTCTTCGGCCATCCCTCCGGGCGGATGTCGCCGGAGATATCGCGCGGTTCGCTCCAGGATTTGCCGTTGTCGGACGACTCCTGCACATACTGCTTGTAGATGCCCGGCTCTTTGACATATTCGGCAACGTTGTAGAAAAGGAATATCTTCTTGTTCTTCACGTCGACGACGAAACTGGGGTCGCTGCCGGCCCACTTCTCCTCGTCGTCCCAACGCCAAGTGTGGGAATAGACCGAAGGCGTCCACTTCTTGCCGCCGTCCTTGCTCGTGCGAATCGCGATGTTGATCCGCTGATAGTCGCCCTTTGGTCCGCCCTTGCGGTTGAGGTCCTGCAAATGGTCTTCGCGGGCGTCGCACGCCACGACGAGGGTCTTTCCGTCCGGCGCCATGCACAAAGCGGGAATGCGGTATGTGTTCACGCCGGCGTCGCCGGCCTTCCACAAGACCTCCTGCTTCGAAGCCGCCGACTTGACGGGCTTGGAGTTGTTCTGTTTCTTGGCGGCGCCACTGGCCGTGAGCGATACGGCCGCGGCAATCAATACCACGATTTTCAGTTTCATAAAGACTATTATACCATATTCCGCGGAGCGAGACGCGCGAAGGCAGAAAACTTGCGCTGGCGAAATTCCGCTAGAGGTGGTATAATACAAGTATGAAAATAACTTTCTACGGTGCGGCGCAGACGACTACGGGGTCAATGCATCTCGTAGAGGCCAACGGCAAACGCATACTGCTCGATTGCGGGCTTTACCAAGGCCATCGCAAGGAGGCGTTCGAAAAGAACCGCAACTTGCCGATAGATCCGAAGACTATAGACTATGTGATACTCTCGCACGCGCACATAGACCACTCGGGCAACCTGCCCCAGCTGGTGCGGCAGGGCTTCAGGGGCCGCGTGTTCGCCCGCCAGTCCACCACGGAGCTGTGCGACGTGATGCTGCGCGATTCGTGCTTTCTGCAGAAGCGCGATCTGGAATACATAAACAAGAAGAGAAAGCGCGACGGCAAAAAGCTCTTCGAGCCGCTTTACGAAGAAAGCGACGTAAACGCCCTCATGCAGCTGTTCGTGCCGACGCACATGCACGAGCCCCGCGAAATAGCGCGCGGCATAACGCTCGAGTTTTTCAATGCGGGCCACATTCTCGGCTCCGCGCTTGTGCAGCTCGACATAAAGAGCGACCATGGCCACAACCACAGAATACTCTTCTCCGGCGACCTGGGCCAGCCCAACCAGCCCATATTGCGCCACTTCGAATATCCGGCGGGCGCTGACATACTGCTTGTGGAGTCCACCTACGCCGACAAGTACCATCCTTCAGCCGACGATGTGGAGCTGAGGCTCGAGCGCCACCTGAAATATATCGACAGGCACAACGCGAAGCTGCTGATACCGGCCTTCTCGGTGGGGCGCACGCAGCAGATCATCTGGTATCTGAACCGCCTGAAAGAGCGCGGCAAGGTGCCTCGCGAGGTGAAGGTCTTCATCGACTCGCCGCTCTCGCAAAAGGCGACGCGAATCTATGCCCGGCACCGCGAAGTCTACAACGACGAAGCCAGGGCGATGCTGGCGGCGGGGAAAGATCCGCTGGAATATCCGGGCATGACTTTCGTGGGCTCGCCCGAGGAGTCGATGGCGCTGAACGACATGCCCGGGCCGATGATCATAATAGCGGCCAGCGGAATGTGCGAAGGAGGTCGCGTGTTGCACCACCTCAAGCATTGCGCGCAGGACGAAGACAACATAATACTGATCGTCGGCTTTCAGGCCGAGAACACTCTCGGGCGGCGTATCGTCGAAAAGCGCGAAACCATCAAGGTCTTGGGCGAAGAAGTCGCGCTCAAGGCGAAGGTTGACGTCATCAACGCGCTCTCGGCCCATGCCGACAGGGAGGGGCTCACCGAGTGGATACGCGAGATCAAGGACAACGTGCGCCACGCCTTCGCGGTGCACGGCGAGCCCGAGAAAGTCGCGGCGATGGCCGAATTGCTCCGGGACCAGGGCATCCGCAACGTGGTCGCGCCCGAACCGGGCCAGACATACAAGTTCGACTAGAGTCTGGACAGCACCGACCTGATGGACCTTTCGCGCGCCTCGACCGACTCGCAGAGGCGAAATTGCACGCGGGCGCGGTTGAGATTCTGCTCCGGCTGCTTCGTCTTGAAGTAGACATTGCCGTTAAGGTAGTCCTGAAAGAATCTCAAGCCGAGCTCGAACGGCAGCAGCCTTATTGAATCGAACAGATAGGCTCTGTCGGCGTCTGTCATGAACGAGCCTGCCTCGCGCATGTAGCCCTTGCAGAAAGCGGTCGCAAGATCTTCGTCGAAGACGACCTTCATCAGGTTCGACTCCTCTTCGCCGGCCGGATTGCATATCGAGCGCAACGCGTCGCCGAAGTCCATGTGCACGAGGCCGGGCGAAACCGTATCGAGGTCTATCATCGCCGTTCCCTTGCCGGTCACGTCGTCGATCATTATGTTGTTGACTTTCGGATCGCCGTGGAACATGCGCTTCTTTAGTTCGCCCGCGGCCTCCGCCTTTTCGAGGCAAACGGCGAGTCCGCGGCGCTCCTCGATGAATTTCGCCAATCGCTTGGCTTCGACCGACGCGCCGAGCAGTTCGCGGGCCTCGGGCTTGTCGAGAGTTCTGTCGTACGCCTCCAGATAGCCGCTGGTGATGTGAAAGCCGGGCAGCGGATCGTGCACGGTCGAGGGGTCCATATCGCTTATCAGATAGTGAAAGTGCCCAAGCGCGGCGCCGCATTCCATTGCGTGCTCGGGGCCCTGGGCGACATCGAAGGCATGTGCGCTCATTATGCGGGTAATCACGCGCCAGATATCGCCCTTCTCGTCCGTCACATAGTCTGCGCCGTCCTTCGTCTTTATTATGCGCGGCATCTGCCATACGCGATCGTCGCGCCCCGCGTTGGCGTCGGCCTGCAGCTTTTCGTGGCAATGCTTGGTGACCTCGTGCATGTTCTCCATTATGAGTTCGGGCTTGGGGAACACGTTGCGGTTGACCCGCTGGAGAATCACCTGCGTTTCGGTGAAGGTATTGCGGTAGATCGCCAGATAAGTGTCGTTTATGTTTCCGTTGCCTACGGGCTGAAGCGCAACAAGACGGCCTTTGATGCTGAATTTGTTTATGAGAAGCGAGAGTTCCATGCTAGTCTCCTTTTCGTAAGTTGCCGTAAATCCGCTAGAGCGGTTTGAGATAGAAGGCGCTGTGCGTTATCGCAAATGCCCAATCCTCGGGCATTCGCTTCAGTTCGTGGCCGGCCCCCCACGAATCGGTATAGAGTATTTCCTTGCGGGCGGCGTTATAGCCTATTATCAGCCGTATATGCCCGCCCGAGGCCTGCGGCAGGCCGGGCTCGGGGAATATCCCCAGCGTCACACCCCAGAAAACAGGCACACCGCCGTCTATCTGGCTCTTGACCTCCGAAACGAATTTGCGGTAGCGGCCGTCTTTGACGCGCATCTTTTTCAGTACCTTGGGCTTCATCGCCGCGCGCATCGCGCCGACATCCACCATATTGTCGCGCCTGAAATCTTCCAGTGAAATCGGCTCGGCCTTTTCGGACTTCGCCGCCTTGTTGTAGGCTTCGATCTCCTTCATGACATCGTCGGCTGAAGACACCATCCGCACTATCTCGGAATATCCCAGCCGATGCTTCGAGCCGACAAGGCGCACCGTCTCTATCATCGCCGACAGGGACGTGCCCTCGCTTGCGGTCGATTTGGCCATTTGAGCGAGCTCATGCTCGTCGACCGTATTGCCGTAGTAGCGCATGACTCGCTCGGCCGTCGCCACGGCGCAGTAGCCTTTACTGCCCTGGTCGACCATCGGCACATCGCGAATCAGGACATCTCCGTCGGAATTTTTCGCGACCCTCGCCTTCGCCTTGGCTCTGGCTTCGGCGCCCGACACGGGCTTTTGCGCGGCCACCGATTTCGAGGCCGCGCGCGGAACAAGCACTATGCGCACATATTCGACCGTGCGCTTTTTCGGATTCGAGCCGCTCACGCCCCAGGCGAGCTCTACGGCAGGGTCGCGATCTTTCCAGGAACGCACATAGGCAAGGCCGCCTGTTTTCAGTTTCTTGTGCTCGGGGCGGCCTATCTTGCCGCCCGGCTCTATTTTCGAGGCGACTTCCTTCAGCAAGACCGCGAGATCGTCTTCATTCATCGGCACGCCCGACTTGTCGTCCCCCTTGTTGTAGAGCGATATCTCGACGCGCTTGGCGCCCTCTGGACCGTAGTATATGCGCGACTCGTAGGCTTCGATCCCGTGCCATGCGCTGCCGCCGCGGCGGAGGCAATTCACGGCGTCGCGCTTTTGCGACGCGAAGGCGAAACCGTCGCTCGCGTGGTCCACCGCGAAATCTACGGCGCTCTCTTCCCAGGCCGACTTGGCCGAGAAATATTCGCCGAGGTCGCAGACCGCCAGCATCAACGATATCGCGAAGACGAACATGGAGCGAAATCCACCCTCATTTGGCCGAAATCAACCTTGGCGACATGAACCTTCATCGTCGTGCCCGGTCGCCAACTGCCGCCCCCGGGGGCGGAAAGCGAGCCGTCGCTCTCGTTGTAGCGCACATATTTGCGCGACAGCACGCTGATGTGCACAAGCCCTGAGACAGCCAGTTCGGGAATCTCGACAAAGCATCCGAACGGCATGCAGCGCGAAACCACCGCATCATAGTCTATTATCTGGCGAGACGAAAGCTGCTCTTCGAGGAGGCGAAACTTCTTTATCTCGACAAGCGACCTTTCGGCATCGGCCGCGACGGCCTCCATCTCACTCGTATGCACGGCCCACTTTTCGAGAATCGGCTGCGGTACACGCGCGCCTTTAATCCCTTTTTCGAGATATGCGGCGAGCTGGCGGTGGAGCGTCAGGTCGGGATAGCGCCTTATCGGCGACGTGAAGTGGGCGTAATACTGCTTCGAAAGGCCGAAGTGCCCGATTCGCGACGCATCGTAGACGGCGCGCTTCATCGACCGCAACACCATAACAGCCATTGTCGGATATAGCGGACTCTGACGTATCGTCTTCAGCATCTGGGAGAAAACCTTGGGATTCGTTATGTTACCGGCTTTGATCCCCATGCCGCGCAATTCCGCGCGAAGCGTAATCAGCTTCTCGTCTTCGGGGGGTTCGTGCAGGCGGGCCAGGATATGCACGCCCTTGGTCCAAAGCTCCCTCGCGACCGCCTCGTTCGCGGCGACCATGCACTCTTCGACCATCTGGTGCGATTCGTCGTAGGGCCTGGTCACAAGCCCCATCATGTCGCCGTTGGAGTCCAGCAACACTTCCGCCTCGGGAATGTTGATGTCAAGCGCACCCACGGCGAATCTTTTCGAGCGCAGCTGCTGGGCCAATTCGTGGATGGCGATGACCGTCTTAAGGTCTTTCGAGCCGCGAGCGCCGCGCATGCCGCCGGAGATTATCGACATCACCTGTTCGTAGGTGAATCTGGCGCGGGAGCGGATAACCGACTTGGCAAAAGTCCGCTTGGTCATCTCGCCCGCCTTGTTGAAGGTCATGAAGACGCTGAAAGCCAGACGGTCTTCGCCGGGCACGAGCGAGCAAATCCCGTTCGACAGCTCTTGCGGCAGCATCGGCACGACCCGATCGGCGAGATAGACGCTGGTGGAGCGGCGAAACGCCTCGCGGTCGAGCGCCGAGCCGGGCTTCACATAGTGCGAGACGTCGGCGATGTGCACGCCGAGAATGCGATTGCCTTTGCGGTCGGTCTCCAGCGAAAGCGCGTCGTCATAATCCTTTGCCGTGACGGGATCGCAGGTGAAAATGAACTTCTTTCTGAGATCGAGCCTGCCTCGCACATCGACAGTTCGCGGAACCTTTCGCGCCTCGGCCATCACTTCGGCGGGGAAGTTCTTCTGGAGTCCATAGAATTTCATGACGGACGCAGTATCCTCGCCAGGCGTTTTGCCCGGCGGCGGAAAAAGCGTCCTGTCGTCAAACGTTTCGCGCATATCAAGCCTTATTTGAGAACGCCGTCGGCGAGAGTAAGCACCCTGTCGCATATCGCGGCAGCCTCCGGCGAATGGGTTACCATCACGAGCGCGACCGATTTGCCGGCCGAAAGGTCGGAGAGTATCTTCAATATCTCGGCCCCGGTCAGCGCATCGAGATTGCCCGTAGGCTCGTCGGCCAAGACGAGATCCGGCTCGGTCACCAGAGCGCGGGCGAGAGCGACGCGCTGCATCTCGCCGCCCGAAAGCTCGGCAGGCAGATGCTTCATGCGGTCGGCCAGCCCCACCTTGGCGATAAGCTCCTCGGCCTTCCTGCGCGAAGCGCCCGGCAAGAGCGCCTTGCCCTTGAAACGCTTGGCCATGGTAGGCAGAAGAACATTTTCGAGAACCGTCAATTCGGGCATCAAATGATAGCTCTGAAACACGAATCCCATGTTGTCCGGACGCGTCACCGTGCCGGACGAAGGCTTCTCGAGGCCGCCCAATATGTTGAGCAGAGTCGACTTGCCTGCGCCCGAGCGGCCGATTACGGCGACTTTTTCGCCGGGCTGCACGGCCAGATTGACGCCTTTAAGGACTTCGATCGGCTTCTGCCCGGGCAGCTTGAAGCTTTTGCGCAAATCTATCGTAGCGAGTATTGTCATTCGCTCAGCGCCTTTACTGGATCTTTTGAAGCGGCGCACAACGCCGGCACGAATGAGGCCAAAAGGCCAAACACGAACACGAGACCGCATGTCCAGAAGATATCCGACACGACAAGTCTGTGCGGTATCGCCGCAAGCCCGTACACCGAGGCGGGAAACACCTCAAGCCCCATGCCCGCGAGCCATTCGACGATGTTCTGGAGATTGGCGAGAACAGCCCAGCTGGCCAAAAGGCCGAACACCACGCCCGCGCCGCACTGAATCATGCCGTGAACCATAAACACCGACATGATCTGGCGCTTTGTGAAGCCAAGCGCTTTCAAAAGGCCTATCTCGGGAGTCTTCTGCACGGTAAGCACCAAAAGGGTGTTCATCACGCAAAATACGGCGACAAGCGATATGAGCATCAAAAGAAGAGCTGTCATGTTCTTCTCGACCGCAAGGGCGTTGAATATCTCTCTGTCGGCCTCTCTCCAGCTTATCTGTCGCAATCTTGGAGCGACTTTCGAGATCGCATCCTCCACGGAGGAGAAACGCTTCGGGTCGGTCGGGCAATCGGTCTTCACATGAACCGCGAAAACGCCTTTCTCCATGCCCATGATGTCGCGCAGGTTGTTCAGCGAAGCGACCGCGTAGCCTGAATCGTACTGGTGCTGTCCGCACGAGAATATTCCGGTGACGCGCCACTTTACCGGCAAGAACACTTCGTCTTGCGAAACCAGCGTCTTCGGCGAATAGACGACTATTTCATCGCCAACCCAGACGCCAAGCTGGCGCGCCGCGTTGGCGCCGATCACGATGGAGTCGCCGTCAAGGTCGTACTGCCCGGCAACAGGCGCACCGACCTTGTAGGCGCCGGCGAAACCATCGCTGTCCACTCCGATGAGAACGGGCGCGAGCACCTTGCCCTTGTGCGAAAGCAAAACTCGCGTATCTATCTCGGGCGTGACGCATGTAACGCCGGGTATGGCCTGAATGCTCTTGGCGAGCGGAATTTCTCCCGTGACGACATTGCCCGCAAACGGCACGAGCGATATGTGGGGCTTGAAGTCGAGTATCTTCTCCTCCCAAATGTCGCCGAAGCCGGTCATCACGCTTCTCACGATAATGACTACGGCGACGCCGAGCATCACGCCCAGAACGGAAACACAAGTAATGACCGAAGCGACGGATCGCTTCGGCCGCAAGTACTTCAGAGCTAGAAACAGTGGAAAGTTCATCCTGACTTAAATATCCACCTCTACGTCGACCTGCTTCTTGTTCGCCTTCTTCTTGCCCTTGCCGGAAGCAGCCTTGCCGGACTTGCGGGAGTTGAAGAGCGGGACCTTCTCGGTGCCGATCTTGAAGTTCGGGTTTTCTTTGAAGTACTTCTCAAACCTCTCGATTTCCTTAAGACCGAGCTTGCGCGTCGAGAATATCGGGAACACCGGCTGCCCCTTGTACATCTCGTACTTCTCGCCCTCCTTTTCGATGCAGAGAAGACCGCCGCAAGCACCGCCAGGCACTTCCGAGATGCCTATTTCGATCTTAATCTTCTGGCCTGGTTTAGCCTCCCACCAATTACTGGGCATCAGCTTGGCGCCAGCCTGCGGCGAACGGTACTGCACCTTGGAAATAAAGTCGATGGTTTCGGCATCGGGCTTCCATCCAGTGCAGGCGCCAGCATTCTTCTCCGACTGGCAGGGCCAGGAGTATTCCCAAACAACCTGACCGTTTATGCGAATTAGCATATAGTCGTCGAAGTACCCCCAAAAGCGGTATCTCGCCTTTTCGGTCGGGACAATGTCGCCGACATAGTACACCAACCAGCCGGACGGCTTCATCTCTTTCTCTGTGAGACCGAACGCCAATGGTCCGTTCTTCGCAGGCTGCGGCTTGATGAACAGCGTACTCATCGCGACACGCTTGGGTATCTTTCTGACGTGCGCACACGCAGAGTCGGAGAAGTTGCCCATCAGACATGTCTTGAGTCTGGGGATGAATTCCTTCCAACCGGTGTAGCCAATGTCCTTGCCGCCCGGATTGGTCGGATCGGGAGCAGTTTTCATGTCGATGATCGCACCAAGCAGCGCACCGTCCAGATCCTGGGCCTTGCCGCTGACACGAACGCCGAAACCGCCTCCATCGCCGTCGCCGAGGCCGCGCATCTTTGTGGAACCCTTGATGTTGGACATCGTAACGGGGCTGGGTGCCGACATTACGGTATCCGGCTCGCCGCCCGGAGAATCGCTCTGTGCGGTAACTTCGGTCGCGACGTCGGGCACGTCAACCGACACGTCCACAGTGACGTCTATGTCCTGCGTCATATCGATTTCTTCCGGCTCGGGCTCGGTCTCTTCGGTCAGCTCCTCCTGATCGGCCTGGGCTGTGGCGATTTCGACCTGAATCACCTCTTTGGACTTTCCGGTGACCGCCGTAATCACGATAAGCACAATAACGCCGAGAGTCGGCAGAAGTATGGCCAACAGCGGCGCGGAGAGTCTCTGCAGTTCGACGGCCGCTATCTTGTACTCGCGCGAACCGCGCGGCTTTGACAGCCCGACGAACATGTCGAGGAGACGCCTAAAGAAGCCTTTTTCCTCAAAACGCTCCTCGATCTCCTGGCGATGCTGTTCGAAGATCTCCTCTGCGGAGAGCTCCTCGCCCATCTCGTCGACTTCGTTTTCGTATTCTTCGCTCATTGTTCAAAATCCTCCATTTCGCCTGAACTAGAGCGTGAAAACACTCACACTGAACAGCTCGTGGCGGTAGCAGATATCGAGCACGTCGACAAGCGCCTTGTGAGGCGAATCCGTCGCGCATTTGACGATAATGGGCGTCTTTTTCGAAGTGCGGGCGACTTCTCTGAGATCGTTGTCGAGCTCTTGGAGCCGCTTTACGCGCTTGTTGTACACTATGATGCCGTTAGCGTCGCGACCTCTGCCTATCTCTATGGTCACGGTCGTGTCTGACTCGCTAGAGCTGGAGGAGCTTGATGCCGGCGCCGGACGGTTGGCGTTCAGCTGCGAGAACAAGTCCTCCTGCTTGATGGTGACTACAAAGAAGATGATGAGCTCGAACACGACATCAATCATGGGTGTCATGTCTAGAGCGGGATTCTCTTGAGGTTTTCGTGCCATTTGAACCTCACCTTCTCTTGAGCCTGCTCAAGTTCGGCCTGCCCGGATTTCCCGGCTTGGAGGTCTTGTCTTCGGCTATCGCCATAAACGAGATCTTCCATATTCCGTTCGCCGTGCAGGCGTTCATGACTCTCGCCACCGCCTCGTGGCGAACATCGTAGTCGGCGCGGATGAGCACCGGGAATTCGCCTATCTTGCGGTACTTCTCTTTCACGCGACGACCGATTTCGTCGGGCGTGATGTCGCGATCGCCCATGGAGATTCGAGCCCTCGGCAACGGTTTGCCGTCTTTGTCCCGGCTCGCGATATCTATCTGCATGTGCGTCGGCGGCAAGTTCTCGGGCACGAGCACTATGCCGTGCTGCCCGTCCTCGAGCTCGATCGTCTCATCCTTCTTCTGCGCCTCTGTGAGAGTAACGACGAAAAAGATGATGAGTTCGAACACGACGTCGATCATCGGCGTCATGTCGAGCGCGGGGTTTTCCTGTGTCTTTCTTGCCATCGGCTAGAATCCTCAAGCAGGCATTTCCTCGACGGCCTCTTCGCCGGCGTCAACCGCGACGTTGCGCAGTCCGTTCAAGAGCTCCATCGTGACGGCGGTCATGCGCAGAATGAGACGGTTGGCTTTGTTTCTGAGCGAGTAGAACACGGTGATCGACGGAATCGACACTATAAGGCCGCCAGCGGTCGTCCAGAGAGCCTGTCCGATCGAGTTGGCGAGTGCCGACGCATCGCCTGCGCCGCCGGAAGCAAGCGCCTGGAATGTAAGAATCATGCCTTGCACGGTGCCGAGAAGGCCGCAGGAAGGTCCGAGGTTGCCGCACACCGAAATCCAGTTGAGGCGCTGCTGGATCTTTTCCTGTTCGAGATCGGACGCCGCGGTCACGGCCTCCTGAATCGCCTCGAAACCTTCTTCAATGTGCTGGAAGGCGGCCATAACGATCGAACTCATCGCCGAAGGATTCTGCTCGCAAATCTGCATGGCCTTTACGACATCGCCCTCGGCCATCGCCGCCTGGACGCCGTCGATAAGCTTCTTGGGCATGAGACGCTCGGGCTTGATGAGAATCGAGCTGTCGATGGAGAAATAGATCGCGAGAGCGCCGTCGCCAAACAGCACGAACCAGAGCAATGTGCCGACAAAGCCAGAACCGAACACAATCTCGTAGAAGCCGCCGCCCGAACTCTGCTTCGCGGCATCGCTCTCAACCGCATTGCCGTTCGCGTCGGTAAGCTCCTGACCGAACGAATTGAGCGCCGCCATAGGCGCGACACAGGCCCCAACGAGTACCGCCGCAGCCATCAACGATTTTCTGATCTTGTGCATTTTGTTTCTTCCTTAGTTAAGTTCGTGTGAATTTGTGTTTGGTTGTGGTATTGAAAATATCAAAGCTCCTTGGCTTGGGCGCGCAGACGTTCCGCACGGGCGGCCTGACCGAGTTTCTCGAAGCAGTATGCCGCCTTGTTCATGCCCTCTGCACGCTCCATCACGCAATCGCCGTCGGTATACATCAGCGCCACGCGAAGGTACGCGTCGCGCAGAGCGGTCTTGAGCTGGTCGGCGGACTCTCCGGCCGAAAGTACGATGTCGCCGCGCAGATTCAACGCCGCCGCCGAAGCTCTACGGTCGCCGCTGGTGGCGGCCTTCTTGAGCAACGTTTCGAGCTGGCTCATCTTGCCGAGCTTGAGCATCGATTGCCAGTATGCCGCGGCAAGATCGCCGCTCCATGCGGCCTCCTTGTCTTCCCTTATTATATCCTGGCACAAATCATAGGCCTTCTGGGGCTGATTGGCCGCGATATAGGCGAGCGCGAGATATCTGCCGGCAGGCTTGTCCCAGACCAGCATGCGGTAGTCGGCGACAATCTTCGACAAGACCGGCACAGCCTGAGCCCCCTGGCCGCCGTCGACGAGGGCGATGGCCTTGTCGTACCCAGCAGGTTTGGGTATGTCGAGTTTGGCGACCTCCGACAGAGCGTATTCGCGCTGAAGGTCGGTCTTGCCCTTCTTGTAGGTAAGAATGTATGTCTTGGCGCGGGACTGCCACTTTATGTCGCCGGTCGTAGAGTCGGTCTCGGTCGAGATCGTGCCCTGTATTGCCATCAGCTCAGTCGCGGCAAACGCCGCCAGAACCGTAATTATCGTTTTGCGCATATTTGTTCTCCTTGAAATTTTCGTGTTTGTGTCTGTCTTGCTCATTCCGCGGCGGGCTCCGCCGCCGGCGCAGCATCGCCTGCGGGCAGATCGGCCTTCGCCTGATTCATGCAGTTTATGATCTCGGTGCGGGCCTTGCCGTTCGGGAAGAGGTCGAGATACTCCTGGCCGAATTTCATTACGCGATCGGCCTGCTCCGCCCCCATCTTCGCGAACAGCGGAATCATCTGGGCATACGCCGTCTCGAGATTCTCGAGTTCGCCGGCGGACATGGCGCTTACGGGATGGTCGGGCGTGGCGCCGTGGGACTGTATGAACACCTGAAAAGTCGAAGCCGCGCGGCCGCAGCTCTCCCTCGCCTCTTCGGCAAGACCCATGGCTTCTTCAGCCTTCATGCGATCTATCAAAACGCCGCCCGAAAGCAGATCCAGCTTGTCCTGCTCCCACTGTTCCTTCTTGGCCCAGTAAGTACGCACCTTCTTGAGCGCGCCGATGGCCGCGCCGAAGTATTTGCCGCGCATTGTGGCGTCTTGTTCGTTTCTGCCCTGATCGCTCGCGACCTTTACCAGCAGGAAGTTCGCATCGGCCGCAATAGACATCTTGGACATCTTCGGATCGGCCAGGAACTGGTCAAGCGATTCGCGGGCCTCCGAGAGCGACCCTTGCATGTAGGCGCTCCTTGCCTGGCCCAGGCGGGCGCGCGCGACCGTCGCCGGAAACTCCGTCCCCGCGAGTCTGATCGCCCTTTCGAACGCCTGGTTGGCGTAGTCCCAGCTCTTGGCGTCGATGAGCGCTTCTCCTGCGGCTAGGAACTGCTGGGCGGAATACGCGCCGTCCGTGCGGAGCATCTCGGCGTATATCTCGGTGCCCTCGCGACGCAAGCCCATCTCTATCAGTGATTTGGCCAGATGCGGCTTGGCGTTCTTGGCCTCGTCGGAATCGGGGAACGCGCGCGACAGGCGGTCGAGAGCGGCCTTCGACTTCTCCATCTGCCCCATCGCCATGTAAATCGTGCCTTGCTGGACATAGGCGGCCTTGGCGTACTTGCCTTGGGGATATGCCGCTATGTACGCGTCGTACGCCTCGGCGGACGCCAGCATCTGCTTGTCGCCGAGTTCGGTGCGGCCGATCTTCTTGAGGCTCTGCCCCAGACGGCCGCGGCACTGCCCGGCAAGGAAGAGCGACCCTTCCCTGAGCTCCATCAAGGTCTTTTTCTCCGCCTCCGTGAGACGGGTGTCGCCAAGGTCCGTCTCCGCCTGCGCGGCCAGATCGTTGAACTGCTTTATGGCGTTGATGATCTGCAGCATGCCGGCCTTGACCGCAGCGTTCTGCGCCTCTTCGGTCTCGTTGGTTTCGCTGCCGGTAAGCATGTCCATCGCATCCTTGTTGTACATCTGCGCGAGCTGCATCTTGGCGACGCTCTTGTTCGCGGGCGATGTCTCGACGGGCAGATATTCGCGGTAGTAGCGCTTGGACTCTTCGCGGTTGCCGAGCTTCTCGTTTATCTGCGCGAGCTGCAGAAGCGCGGCCGCGTAGTATGTGGAATTGGTGTAGTACTCGCTGACATAGCCCCAGTAGCGGAGCGCATCGTCGAGTTTGCCGGCCTTCGACATCTCGCCGCCCTTGCCGGCCGCAATCGACGCGGCCTTCACATGCCTGCGGTAATTGGTGACGAACCAGGTGAACAGGCGGTCGGCGCGATCCGCATTGCCCAGCTCAAGTTCCTTGCCTGCGCAGGCGAGCACCGCATTGCCCGCGGTCGTCATCACGACATTGTCCTTGCTGCCCGAGAAGCGCTCGGCCAGATAGCCTTCGATGGCGTCGGCATTGTCGCGATATTCGGTCTTGAGTTCGTTGCTCTTCTCGTCGTTCATCGCGTCGAGATAGCTGTAGATGACGTTCTGCACCGCATAAACCGACTCTTCGAGCTCGGGATACTTGGCGAGCACCTGCATATAGTCCTGTATCGCCGCGAGATATTCCTGCGCGAGATATTTGTCTTTGGCCGTCTTGAACTGCGCCGCGCGCACGCGCGCCAAATCTTCGGCTGTGACTTTGGTCTTGATCTTGGCGCCGTATTTCTCCTCGGCGAATTTGCGCACCTCTTCGGACATTTCGCCGGCGAGCGGAGCCCACGGCGACATCTCGAATCGGGTGAACACGGAAACCGAAAGGTTGAACGCGCCCTTGCCGTCGCGCTTGCCATCCTCGTCTCGCTCGCCGAACATGTAGCTTTTCACGAGCTCGTCGTCGTGCTTGGGCTTGGCGAACTCCTTCTGGGCTTCTTCCCAGAGCATCTTCGCCTGCAGATACATGACTTCGGGCAGCGGCGAAATCTTGAGCAACCCCAGGCGCCCTTCGGGGTCGGCCTCGCGGATCTGGTCGTCGATACTCTCGAGATCTTCCTGAAATTCTTCGATTATGAGGTTCGCGCGCTTGATATTGCCTCTGAGCTGCTCCAAGTGGGCCTTTATGCCGATCGCCCTGCCGAAGAGCACGGCGTTCTCGTTCTCGAGACTCATGTCGATGAGCTTGTCGACCGTGTTCGCGACCGTATCAAGCGCCTTGTCGCGCTTCGCTTTCTCCTTGTCGGTGCAGTTTTCGGCGACGCGCATGAGCAGATCGCAATATTCCGTGGAGAGCGACAGCCAGTCCTTGCCCTTCAGGTTCGGCAGCAGCTTGCCGTAGACGTCGGACGCCTTGTCGTAGTTCTTCGCCTGCGAAAGTATCTGGCCGTATGCGTAGCCGGCGTCGACGTAGAATTTCTCCAGCCCCTTCGGAGGCTTGGGGAACGCCGCGAAGAACTCGTCGTATATCTTTATGCACTCGTCCTTCTGGTTGCGGCCGAAATAGTTGTTGGCCACCTCGAGACGCGCCGCCCAATACTTCGCGCTCTTCCTGTCGGGCAGCGACGCGATCTTCTTCTCGGCGTCTTCGAACTTGCCGAGAGAGAGCATTCCGCGAATCTCTATCGCAAAAAACCTCGCCTCCGACTCCGGCCACTTCGCTTTCGTCGCAGCGATGACAGGCTCTGCGATATCGGGATAGCCCCAGCTTATCAACTGTTCGACGAAAGCAATCTCAAATTCGAGAGCTTCGTCGATCTTCGGCTCTTCGGCAGAAGCCTCTTCCGCCGGAGCGGCCGCAGCCGGAGACTCCGCCTCTTGCGCAAAAGCCGCCGTGCACGGAGCGAACGCGGCGACTGCACAACCCAAAACATATGCTATCTTGGAACTCATGATGAGTAGATTATACTACAATATCTGAAAATTCGCAAGCGGCAATGTTCGGGCTGCCACGACGCCCCTCCCGTCAGAGCAGCGAGCGTATCACATCCAGCGCGCCTTCGGGCGGTACGATGCGCGTCTTGGACTTGTCCTCGTCGCGCCGCTTGATCTCGACACCGCCGTTCGAAAGCCCTTTCGCGCCGACCACGACGCGTACGGGGAAGCCTATCAGATCGGCGTCTTTGAACTTGACTCCGGGCCTTTCCGAGCGGTCGTCGACAATCACATCGACCCCGATCGCCTCAAGCGCGCTCTCGATCGTCTCCGCGACGCGCACCACTTCGCCCTGATCTGGATCGAGCAACTCCACGACGACTTGATAAGGCGCCACGGACGACGGCCACACGATGCCGTCCTTGTCGTGGCTCTGCTCGATGATGGCCTGCAGCGTGCGGCTCACGCCGACGCCGTAGCACCCCATTATCATCGTCTTCTCTTCAAGATTGTCGTTCTTGTAGACTGCCTTGAACGCGTCCGTATACTTCGTGCCGAGCTTGAAGACCTGACCTACCTCGATGCCGCGCTTGATCGCCATCGGCTTGCCGCAGCGGGGGCATACGTCGCCCGCCTGGACGACGACCAGATCGGCGAAGTCGCCCTCGCCGAGACGGGTGTCGCGTTCGAGATCTACGCCCTTCAGGTGGTAGCCGTCCTTGTTGGCGCCGACAATGCGTCCCTTCGCGCCCTTCAGCGCGATATCGGCGACTATGCGCAAATCTCCGCTTGCCGGCTTTACCGGTCCCACAAAGCCCGCATTCGCGCCGGTCGCCGCCAGAACCGTGTCGAAATCGGCGAGCGCCACGCTCTTCGCGCCGAGAAAACGCCTCAGCTTGACATCGTTCACGTCGCGATCGCCGGGCACGCAAACCATTACCGGCTTGCCGTCGGCGACATAGACGAGCGATTTTACGAACGCTTCGGCGCCCAACCCCATGAACGATGCGACCTGACCGATAGTCTTCGCGTCTGGCGTGGCGACCTCTTCGACCGCCTGCTCGCCCGCATCAGCCGCGATCTCGCCGCATTTGCGCTCGGCTTTCTCGAGGTTCGCTGCATATCCGCAACCCTCGCACCACGCAATGCCGTCTTCGCCGGCGTCGGCGAGGACATGGAATTCGTGCGTCATGGAGTCGCCCATGTCGCCGCCGTCCGCCTGCACGGGCACCGCCTTGAGGCCGCAACGCCCGAATATGCGCTCGTAGGCATGGTACATCGTCCAATAGCTCTTGTCGGCGCCTTCAGCATCGACGTCGAACGAATAGGCGTCCTTCATCAAGAACTCCTTCGAGCGCATTAGGCCGAACCTCGGACGCGTCTCGTCGCGGAACTTCCACTGTATCTGGTAGATGGTCAGCGGCAGCTGGCGGTACGAGCTGACAATTCCCTTGGCGATGTCCGTGAACACCTCCTCTGCCGTGGGACCGAGCGCGAACTCGTGTTCGCCGCGATCGCGCAGCTTGAACATGTTCGGGCCCATCGTATCCCAGCGTCCCGTGGTGCGCCACAGCTCGGAAGGCTGCAGAACGGGCGTTACGATCTCCTGCGCGCCTGCGCGGTCCATCTCCTCGCGCACGATCTGCTGTATCTTCTTGAGAACCCTCATGCCCAGCGGCAGATAGGCGTAAAGCCCCGCCGCGACCTTGCGGGCGAGCCCGGCCCTGACGAGCAGCTTGTGCGAATCTATCTCCGCGTCACCTGGATTTTCCCTGAGAGTCTGGATGAGCGACTTGGTCCACTTCATTTTATGGAACCCCCTGTTTTGTCTGTATTGTTATGCCTTGGGAAGGAGCTTCTCCTGTCCGTTCATATAGGGACGCAGAACCTCGGGTATCGTCACCGAGCCGTCGGCGTTCTGATGCTGCTCGAGAAGCGCGACCATAAGGCGCGGCAGAGCGACTCCCGACCCGTTGAGAGTGTGCACGAGTTTGGTCTTGCCGTCCGAATCCTTGAAGCGGCAGTTGAGGCGGCGCGCCTGGTAGTCTGTGAAGCAGCTGCAAGAGCTGACTTCAAGCCACTGCTGCTCGCCGGGGGCCCAAAGCTCGAGGTCGTAGCACTTCGCCGCCGAAAAGCCCATGTCGCCGCTGCAGAGCTGGAGCACGCGGAAATGTAGCCCCAGCCCGGTCAGGACGGCTTCGGCCTCCTTGACGAGAATCTCAAGCTGCTGGAACGACGTGTCGGGATGCACGAAGTTCACCATCTCGACCTTGTCGAACTGGTGTACGCGCAGCATGCCGCGGGTCATCTTGCCTGCGCTGCCCGCTTCGCGGCGGAAGCATGGCGTATAGGCCGTGAGCTTTATGGGCAGATCCTTGGCCTGGAGCATGTCGTCCCTGAAATAGTTCGTCACGGGCACTTCCGCCGTAGGTATCAGCCAGAAATCGTCGATCTGGCAGTGATAAAGGTCTTCCGCGAACTTCGGCAGCTGGCCGGTGCCCGTCATCGAGTCGGAATTCACCACGAAAGGCGGCAGCATCTCGGTGTAGCCCTGGGTCTGGCAGTGCACGTCGAGCATGTACTGTATGAGAGCGCGCTGCAATTTGGCGCCTTGGCCGAGAATTATGGGAAACCCCGTCCCCGTCAGCTTCACGCCGCGCGGAAAATCGAAGATGCCCAGCTTCTCGCCGATGGCCATGTGGTCGAGTATCTTGAAATCGGGGTCTTTCCATTCGCCGACCTTGCGCACGACCACGTTCGCCGAGCTGTCCATGCCAGTTGGTATCTCCGGCGCGGGGATATTGGGTATCATGAGCAGCGTCTCGCGCAGATCGTGCTCCACCGCGGCGAGCTCTCTGTCGATCTCCGCGATCCTGTCGCCGACTTTGCGCATCTCTTCCTTGGCGGACGCGATATCGCCGCCCTCTTTCGCAATTTTGCCGATCGCCTTCGAAGCGGCGTTGCGCTGGGCCTTGAGGTTCTCGGTTTCGCCGACCAGCGAACGACGCCTGGCGTCGAGGTCGCGGGCCTTCTCAAGTGTCGCAAGAGCCACGCCGCGGCGCGCGAGCGCTGCGGCGGTTGTTTCGAATTCGTCTCTGAGTTTCTTTATGTCGATCATGATTCTAGTTCTTGTATGTGACAGTACCCTTGCCTTTGCGTATTACGCCAATGACACTGTATTTCTGGTGCTGCGCTTTGAGAATGTTCGTGGCCTTCTCCAGCTGGTTTTTCGGAAGTATTATGACAAATCCTATACCCATGTTGAACACGCGATACATCTCATCGCGGTCGACCTTGCCCTGACGCGCGATGAAGTTGAATATCGTGGGCACCTCCCATGTGGAACGGTCGATCTCGGCGTTCACGGCCTTGGGCAGGACGCGCGGAATATTGTCCACAAATCCGCCGCCCGTGATGTGCGCCATGCCGTTGATCTTGACCTTGCGCTCCATAAGCTTCGACACCGGCTTGAGGAAGCTCTTGTGAACCGCCAAAAGCGCCTCGCCGAACGTCTGGTTCGTGCCGGGCAGCTTGTCCTTCCACGAATAGCCGCAAAGATCGAAAATCACCTTGCGCGCCAGCGAATAACCGTTGGTCTGCAGCCCTCCCGAAGGCAGGCCGATAATGACGTCTCCGGCGCGGATGGACTTTCCGGTTATGAGGTCTTTCTTCGCTACATGGCCGACGATCGTACCGACGAGATCATACTCGCCGAGCGGATACAACCCAGGCATCTCGGCCGTCTCGCCGCCCAGGAGAGCCATCTTGTTCTCCTTGCAGGCCTTGCAGAGACCAGAAACCACCGCATTGAACTGCTTGGCGTCGAACTTCGCCGCCCCGACGTAGTCCATGAAAAACAGCGGCTTAGCGCCCTGAACGAGAATGTCGTTCACGCAGTGGTTGACGATATCCTGCCCGACAGTGTCGTGCTTGTTCATCATCGCGGCGACTTTGAGCTTCGTGCCCACGCCGTCGGTGGAAGCGACCAGTATCTCGTCGCGGCCTGCCGGCACCTTGTGGAGACCGCCGAACGAGCCTATGCCGCCAAGCGTCAGCTGCGTCTTGGTGCTCGCCACCATCGCCTTGATGGAGTTGAGCGCGGTCATCTTGTTGTCGATGTTTACGCCAGCCTTGGCGTATGCGGAATTCGTCTTTTCGTTGGCCATGTCGGTTATGAGGATGTTGTTGTTCGCTGAACTCTTCAAATATGCTGGCTCGGCAAAAGAAAGGGCGCGTGAATCACGCGCCCCTCATTACGCGAACTCAGAGCTTGTCGTTGGACCCCAAGACCTTCATGATCTTGTGGATGTACATCTTCTTCATGTTGTCGCGCGCAGGCGTCAGATACTGGCGCGGATCGAAGTGGTCGGGATGCTCCGCGAAGTGCTGGCGAATCGCCGCCGTCATCGCGAGACGCGAGTCGCTGTCGATGTTGATCTTGCAGACCGCGCTCTTCGCGGCCTTGCGAAGCTGGCTTTCGGGAATGCCGACCGCGTCGGGCAGCTTGCCGCCGAACTTATTGATCGTATCGACCTCGTCCTGCGGGACGCTCGAAGAACCGTGGAGAACGATCGGAAAGCCGGGCAGCTTCTTCTCGATGGCCTTGAGAACGTCGAACGCGAGCGGCGGCGGCACGAGCTTGCCCGTCTTGGGGTCGCGGGTGCACTGCTCGGGCTTGAACTTGTAGGCGCCGTGGCTGGTGCCGATCGAGATCGCGAGCGAATCGCAACCGGTCTTGGTCACGAAATCGATGACCTCTTCGGGCTTCGTGTAGTGGCTGACCTCGCTGGCGACCTCGTCTTCGACGCCTGCGAGAACGCCGAGCTCGGCCTCGACGGTGACGTCGTGCTTGTGGGCGTAGGCGACGACCTTCTTCGTGAGCTTCACGTTCTCATCGTAGGGCAGCGACGAACCGTCGATCATGACGGAAGAGAACCCGGAGTCGATGCAGCTCTTGCATGTCTCGAAGCTGTCGCCGTGGTCGAGGTGGAGCACGATCTGGGGCTTCTTGCAGCCGAGCTCCTTGGCGTACTCGACGGCACCCTGCGCCATATAGCGGAGAATCGTGGGGTTGGCATACTTGCGGGCACCCTTGGAGACCTGCATGATCACGGGAGACTTGGTCTCGACCGCAGCCTGGACGATGGCCTGCATCTGCTCCATCGTGTTGAAATTGAACGCCGGTATCGCATAACCGCCCTTGACGGCCTTTGCGAACATCTTCTTGGTGTTGACGAGTCCGAGTTCCTTGTAACTGGTCATTTCTTTGCGCTTTCGATTAACTCTGCGCCGCCGTCTTGACCACCCCACGCCGCGGCGCAGCCGAAGGCGAAGTCTGGTGGGCTATAGTGGATTCGAACCACTGACCTCTTCCATGTCAAGGAAGCGCTCTAACCAACTGAGCTAATAGCCCGAAAGTGACGCGTAGTATATCACATTTTCTCCGCCGCTGTCAATGGGGTGCCGAAAAAATTATGGCTCCACAAATGGTAATATCTAAT
>ONWT01000096.1 GCA_900321575.1 uncultured Lentisphaerota bacterium
CGCACGGGCTATTTCGTCTGCGACAAGCCGCTCGTGTTCAACAGGACGGTAACCCTCAAGGATTCGTACAAGCCCGCAAATTGATGCGCACAGTCGACGACATCGTCCGCCTCATACGTGAAACCAGCACATCGTTGCCGGACGATGTCGAGCGGGCGTTGCGCTCGGCCGTGAGGCGCGAAGCGAAGGGCTCTTCGGCGGCGATCGTGCTGAAGACGGTGTTGGACAACGTCAAGCTGGCGAGGAATTGCGGACTGCCCCTCTGCCAGGATACGGGCACTCTGACGTTCTTTGTATCGTCTTCTCTGCGGAGCAAGGTGACGCCCGAGCGCATACGAAAGGCCGTCGCAATAGCCACTGAAAAGGGACTGCTCAGAAAGAACACGATAGACTCTGTCAGCGGCAAGTCCTACGACGACAACTGCGCTGACGGCGCGCCGCTTGTGCACTATGTCGAAGGGGGGCGATCGGTCACGCTTGTGATGAAGGGCGGCGGCAGCGAAAACATGTCGCGGCAATATTCCCTGCCCGATTCAGCCGTTGGCGCGGGACGCGACATGGAGGGCGTCCGCAAATGTCTGCTGGACGCCGTAGTCAATGCGCAAGGCTACGGGTGCGCTCCAGGAGTTTTGGGGGTCTGCATCGGCGGCGATCGCGCCACGGGTTTTGAGGTCGCCAAGGAGCAGTTGCTACGCAATCTCGGGGACGTCGCGGAGGATGCCGAACTGCGCAAGATGGAGAAACGCGTCCTGAGGGAGGCGAACTCGCTCGGCATAGGGCCGATGGGGCTCGGCGGCAAGACGACCATTCTTGGCGTAAAGATAGCGTCCCGCCCGAGAGTTCCCGCATCGTTTTTCGTGACAGTCGCCTACATGTGCTGGGCATTGCGCCGCCGTACAATGGAATTCGCCTGATGATAGAGCTCAAATATCCGTTTGACGAAAACTCCGTTCGCGCTTTGCGGGCGGGCGACGCCGTGTCGATAACTGGGCGTATCTATACGGGACGCGACAAGTTCCACAAATACGTGGCGGACGGGGGCAAGATACCCGTCGATTTCCGGGACGGCGCGCTGTACCATTGCGGTCCGGTCGTGGTGGGCGGCAGCGGCGGCTACAAGGCTGTCGCGGCGGGGCCGACGACCAGCGTCAGGGAGAACCCCTACGAGCCAGCGTTCATTGAGCAGTCAGGAGTGAGGCTCATCATCGGCAAAGGCGGCATGAATGACGCGACCTTGGCGGCGATGAAGCGATACGGGTGCGTCTATGTACAGGCTGTAGGTGGCGCGGCCGCGCTTGGCGCGGCGGCCGTGAAGAAGGTCGCGGGCGTGTCGATGCTCGACGAGTTCGGCGCCGCCGAGGCGGTGTGGCATTTCGATGTCGAGCGCTTTACGGGTGTCGTCGCGATGGATTCCCACGGGCGAAACCTGTTCGCGGAAGTCGAAGAAGAGTCCAAAAAACGTCTTGCCGCGCTTTGAGGCGGCCTGCCGCGCGACAAAAATGTCGCCTTTGTAGATACTTGCAGGGCAAAATATGGTATAATACCCGAATAAGCGAAGTATAGTCTCAGGAGGGAGATTCGGCTTTTATGGAAACCAACGAATATCGTGAACAGCGGCTTCAGAGCATGAGGACTCTGAAGGAGATGGGCTTTGAACCATACGGATGCAAGTTCGATCACGACGATCTCAAGAAGGTGCGTGAAGAGTTCGAGGAAGGCAAGTCGGTGCGCGTCGCCGGGCGATTGCTGATGATACGCCGCATGGGCAAGATGAACTTCTGCACCATGAACGACGGCACCGACCGTTTCCAGCTGATTTTCAAGCGCGACGAGTTGTCCGAGACCGACTTCACCGCCTTCAAACAGCTGAATCTTGGCGATATAATCGGCGCCGAGGGGACGCTCTTCACGACCCAGAAAGGCGAAAAGAGCGTGGTGGTAAAGAAGTGGACCATGCTGGCGAAAGCCCTTGAACAGCCGCCGGAAAAGTTCCACGGTCTGGCCGACCAGGAAGAATGCTATCGCCGCCGCTATGTGGACTTGATGACGAACGACGAGAGCCGCCAGAGATTTTTCACGCGTTCGCGCCTCATAATGGAGACCAGGAAGTATCTCTGGGAGCGCGGGTTTGTGGAGGTGGAGACTCCGATTCTCCAGGATCAGGCCGGCGGCGCCGCCGCCAAGCCCTTCGTGACCCACTTCAATGCGCTCGACAAGGACTGCGTGATGCGCATCGCTCCCGAGCTGTACCTCAAGCGGCTGCTCGTGGGCGGCATGAACAAGGTCTTCGAAATCGGCAAGGATTTCCGCAACGAAGGCATCGACCGCACGCACAATCCCGAATTCACGGTTTGCGAGATATACGAGGCGTATGGCGACCGTACGTCGATGGAGGCCATAATGGAGGGGCTCCTGCCGCACCTTTGCGACACGGTCATAGGCACCCGCAAGGTCGAGTACGGCGAAAAGAAGGAAGTCATCGACTTCAATCCGCCCTACCGCCGCGTCGCCTACAAGGATCTCGTTAAGGACCTTATGGGCGCCGACTGGTTCGACCTCGACTTCGCCGCCCAGCTTGAGCGCGCCAAGGCCAAGGGACGCGAAACCGACACGAACCTCGAGCTCGACGGCGTCACGACCGAGCTTATGCTGACTCACGAGGTTTACGACAAGCTCATCGAGCGGAACCTCATGCAACCGACCTTCGTGACACGCATTCCCCACGAGTTCGTGCCGCTCGCAAAAACGTGCAAGGACGATCCTAGCCTTGTGGACGTGTTCGAGTTTGTCGTCGCCGGCCGCGAACTGTGCCCCGGCTACACCGAACAGAATGATCCGCTGGAGCAGCGCAAGGCCCTCGAGAACCAGGCGGGCGAAGACACTGAAAAGATCGACGAGGACTTCATCTCCGCGCTCGAATGCGGCATGCCGCCGACCGGAGGCCTCGGCTTCGGCGTCGACAGGCTTGTGATGTTCCTCACCGGCACCGATTCGATAAGGGATGTCGTGCTCTTCCCCCAGCTAAAGCGTAGCTGAAATCCATATAGCAGCGAGGTGGCGCAATGATAGAAGAGAATGTACAGAACGAATATTTCGAGCTGCTGAAGTTCGAGAGCGTGGGGGGCGATCCGTCCAAGTTCCGCGAGTGCGTGGAGTGCGCGTCCTATCTGCGCAGATGGCTCGGCAAGCTCGGCTTCGAGGGCGAAATGCTGTATCCCGAAAACGGAGCCGCCACCGGAGCGGCCTCGATGCCGCCGCCTGTCCTGTTCGCCGAGCGCAAGGGCGACGAAGGCGCGCCCACAATTCTCTTTTACGGACACTACGACGTGCAGCCGGCCGACCCTGTCTCGGAGTGGCAGACGCCGCCGTTCGAGCCGACGGTTCGCGACGGGCGCGTGTTTTGCCGCGGCTCGCAGGACGACAAAGGCCAGTTTTTCGCCTTTCTCTGCGGAATGCGCGATTATCTCGCCTCCGCGACGGTCAAGCCCACGATAAAGGTTGTTCTGGAGGGACAGGAGGAGAGCGGTTCTGCGGCGCTCTCCGCGATGGCGCCGTCGATGCGCCGCAAGCTCGCGGCGGACGTGCTGCTCGTCTGCGATACGGGGGCGGCGGCCGATCTGCGTCCGGCGATCATCGCAGGGTTGCGCGGAGTATCCCACTTTACCGTGCGCCTGAGAGGCGTCAATCGCGATCTGCATTCCGGCGAATACGGCGGAATCGCCCCGAATGCCGCCCAGGCCATGGCGGAGCTCGTGTCGAGCCTTCATCTCCGTGACGGGTCGATCGCCGTTTCGGGCTTCCGCGACGGCATATTGCCGCCGGAGTACGACGAGCTCCGCGCCGCCGAACTTTCCGCGCCGTCCAAGGAGGCTCTCGAGGCGGATATGGGCTGCGAACCTGTCGGAGGGCAGCTCGGCAAGTCGATTGTCCAGCGCAACAGTTTCGAGCCCACGATCGAGGTCAACGGAATCCATTCCGGATATGGCGGGCCGGGGGCCAAGACGGTGATACCCTGCGAGGCCATAGCCAAGATATCGATGAGGCTTGTGCCCGGCCAAACGCCTCGCGCCGCTTTCGAGGCCGTGCGCAACCATCTCGAGGCGAATGTGCCGCGCGGTATGAAGATGTCGATCGAGGACTACAATCCGGGGGCCGGAGGATTTCGCCTTCCGCTCGCTTCTCCGCTTTTCCGCCTGGCCGAGCATGTGTTGTCCGAAATGGATGGTCGCGGGCCTGTGTTCATCTGGGACGGCGCGTCGATACCTGTCGTCTCCGCCCTGCGCGAGGCCTCAGGCGCGGCGCCGCTCATCGTCGGCTGGGGACAGAGCGAGGACCGCATCCATTCGCCGAACGAAAGCTACTCTTTTGCACAGTTCGAAAAAGCGCGCGACTGGGCGCGCAGAATACTCTCCGCTCTCGCGGGGTGAGGAGGCGCATGAAAAAGCTGATCATAATCGCCGGATCCGGCAACTATCCGAGGCTCCTGATAGAAGGGGCCAAGAGAGCTGGCGTGCCGCAAGTCGATGTGGTGTCCGTGGCGGGTTCCACATGGCGCGCGACGCGCGCCGCCGCCGATCACGTGATGCCGATCACGATAGGCACGATTGCGGAGAGCATCCGCAAAATCGGCACTATGGATTATGACGGCGCAATTCTCGCGGGCCAGGTGAATCCGCTTTCGCTCTTTCGCGGACGCTTCGACAGGGAGGTCACCTCTTGGCTGAAGTCCCTCCCGGTGAAGAACGCCCACACGATTTTCTCCAAACTGGTCGAGAAGTTCGCCGAGAGCGGGGTCGCCATTTTGCCGGCCAGCCTCTATATGGAAGACCATCTTCCCGGCGTAGGGCCTCTCACGCGCAGAGACTTCACGCCCGAGGAGAAGCGCGATATAGACCACGCGGCTGCAGTCGCCAAGGATATGGGCGTCCATGACGTAGGCCAGACCGTAATGGTAAAGAGCGGAATGGTCCTGGCCGTCGAGGCGTTCGAGGGCACGAATCAGGCAATCCGCCGCGGCGGACATCTTGCAGGCAAAGGTTCGGTGATCTTCAAGGCCGCCCGCGAGGGGCACGACATGCGTTTTGACATACCTGTCATAGGGCTCAAGACATTGAAGGCCATGCGCCGTGCGGGCGCGACGGCTCTCGGTTTTCAGGCCGGCCGCCAGATCGTGCTCGACCGTGAAGATGTAGTCGAATACGCCAACAAGCACGATATCGCGATTGTCGGCGTCGAAAGCGGCCTTCCCCCGGCTCCAGTGAGGCTCTGATGAAAATACTTCTTCTTGCAGGCGAAGAGAGCGGCATGCTCTACGCCAGATCTCTGAAGGCGATGTTCGGGAAAGCTGGACACGAAGTGCGCGGCTACTCCGATTACGGCTTCGAGACGGCCGATCTCGCCGTGTTTGGATTCGCCGCCGTGTTGAAGAAGGTGTTTTTCTTTCTTCGCGTAAAGCGCACGATGGAGCGCGCAATCGACGAGTGGCGCCCGGATGCCGTATGCACCATAGACTATCCGGGAATGAACCTCAAACTCGCGGCCTACGCGAAGCGCCGCGGCGTCCGCGCCGTGCATGTGGTGTGTCCCCAAGTGTGGGCGTGGCATCAGGACCGCATACCGAAGATAGAGTCGTCGCTTGACCGCCTCTGCTGTTTCTTCCCGTTCGAGCCGGCGATCTTCGCCGACAAGCCGGGTTTCGCGGAATTCGTTGGGCACCCATTGGCGAGGGAATTTAAGTCCGGCGGTAAGAACCCCGCGCCGCACGATACCGCCCGTTCCCGCCGCCTTGTGGCGATATTGCCTGGTAGCCGCGGCGTGGAGATTTCGCGCATACTGCCTCGCTTGCTGGACGCCGTGGACATGCTCTCCGGCGTGGATGTCGTGATACCTGCAGCGAACAAAATGGCCTACGGACTGATTTCGAAGATCGTATCGGCCCGCAAAAAGCCTTCTCCCGTCGAAGTCCGTCTTGGCGGCGCGAGGGAATTGCTGCGTCGCGCCGATTGCGCCGCGGTGGCAAGCGGCACCGCCACGCTCGAGGCCGCTCTCGCCAGATGTCCGACAATACTCGTATATCGAGTGGGGCCTCTTCTCGCGGCCTTCGCCCGCCGCGTGATAAAGGGCACGAAATACATCGGCCTCGCCAATATCGTCTGGCAGAGATGCGGTGGCTCGGGGGAAAATCCGCCAATGGCGGAGCTTCTGCAAGAGGACTTCACCCCCGACGCCGTCGCGTCGCGCCTGAACGCGTGGCTCGGCGACGAATCTCTGCGCCTCGAGGCGGCAAGGCGGCTGGACGAAACGGTGCGCAAACTCGACACGGACAGCGATCCTCTCGCAAGAATCGCCGATATCGTAACAGGGCGGGACAAATGACGGATACGGATATGACAGAACTGTTCAAGGTGGACTCCGCACGCTGCGTCAAATGCGGCATGTGCGTCAGAGATTGCGCTTTCAAGGCGCTCAAGACGTCCGAAACCGGCGAGCCGGTCATGCAGGATGCCGCGAAATGCATGCGCTGCCAGCATTGCTTCGCCGTCTGTCCTGTAGGGGCGATACGTTTTGACGGACACTCCGCAGATGTCGCGCCCGTCGCCAAGTCGCTTGAATTGCCCTCTGCACAGGCAGTCGAGAATTGGATGTCGGTGCGCCGCTCTACCCGCCGGTTTTCGGAGGAGAGCGTCGATCGCGCCGTGCTCGATCGCATATTCCGCGCGCTCGCGAACGCACCGACAGGCTGCAATGCCCGCTCGCTGACCTTTACGTGCTACCCCGACCGAACGTCGATGGACGGGTTTCGCCGCAGCTTCCTCCATGCGATCGAGAGCCACCGCGACGGAGACAAGCTTTTGCCCAGATGGCTCGCCGTGCCCGCGATACGCATGCGAAAGGGCGGCGAAGACCTCTTTTTCAGGGGTGCGAGCGGCATGGTGATCATATCGTCCGACGAGACGAACGAAGCCGTCACTACGCCGCATGAAGATGTCGCTGCGGCGTGCGCGTATTTCGAGATGCTTGCCCAGGCGAACGGACTGGCCACCTGCTGGTGCGGTTTTCTGAAGCTCGTGCAGCAGGCCGTCCCCGAACTTCTCGAGGTGACTTCGGGCATACGCCGCACTACGCCTTTCTATGCAATGCTCTTCGGCAAGCCGGGGATACGCTATCCGCGCGGCGTTGTGCGCGAATCCTATGCGAAGGTGGTGTACAAATGAAACGGATTCTCCTTTTTCTGCTGACGAATATCGCCGTTCTGGTCACGCTGGGCATAGCGGCCAACGTGATTTGCGTCTTCGTCGCGGGCAGTTCCCTCGAGGCGGTGCTCGGGCCCGAATATTCGACTTTGGCGGTCTATGCCTTCGTCTACGGCATTATCGGCGCGTTCATTTCGCTTTTGTTGTCCAAGCCGATGGCCAAGTTCGCATGTGGCGCGCGCACGATAGACGGTACCGAAGGCGAGGCCGAACGCTGGCTTGTCCAGACTGTCGAAGACCTCGCCCGCCGCGCCAATCTGGAGACGCCCGAAGTCGCGATATATCCAGGCGCGGCCAACGCGTTCGCGACGGGAGCTTTCAGGAACAGTGCTCTGGTGGCGGTTTCGTCCGACATCATGGGCCAGATGACCAAGGAGGAGCTTCGTGCTGTCTTGGGCCACGAAATGAGCCATGTGGCCAACGGCGACATGGTCACGCTGACGCTCGTGCAGGGCGTCCTGAACGCTTTCGTGATTTTCTTCTCGCGCGCCGTGGCGTATATCGTTTCGAACGCGGGCAACGGCGAGCGCCGCCGCAATTCGTCGGGACTCTATTTCATCGTCGCGTTTCTGCTTCAGATTGTTCTGGGCATACTGGCGTCGCTCGTCGTCTATGCGTTTTCGCGCAAGCGCGAATATGCCGCCGACGCGGGTTCCGCGAAGCTGCTGGGCTCGCCCGCGCCGATGATAGCCGCCCTGACCCGCCTCGGCTCTCTCAAGCCGGGCGTGCTGCCGGATTCCCTCAAAGCCATGGGCATTGCCGAGGGGGACGGGAAGACTTCCGTCTGGGCGACCCATCCGTCGTTGCGCGACAGGATCGAAGCCCTCAGAAACCTGCTTCCAGATTTCATGGCGTGACTGACGGATGAGCGAGATACTCGTAGTCGACGACGAAAGGACGATCCGCACAGGCCTTAAGGCCATGCTGGAGTCGGAAGGCTTCAGCGTGCGCACCGCCAGAAACGGGGAAGAGGCGCTAGTGCGTTTTCGCGAGAAGCGTCCAGATCTGGTGCTGTTGGATGTCATGATGCCGAAGCGCAACGGATTTTCGATCTGCGCCGAAATACGCAGTATCGACCCTCTTACCCCGGTTGTCTTCCTGACCGCGAAAACGGGCGACGCCGAACAGGTGCGCGGCTTTGGGCTAGGCGCCGACGACTACATTGTGAAGTCCACCAACGATGCGGAGCTTGTCGCCCGCGTGAGAAGGGCGGTCGAGCGGGCCGTGGCCTACAAATTGTCGGTGAACGAGTCGCGCCGGATGTTCCTGAGCGACGCGGTTGTCGATTTCGACGCCCAGACCGTATCGTGCGGCGGCAAGGTTGAGACTCTGACCCCGATCGAGTCCGACATATTGTGGCTGTTGTCCCGCGAGCGGGGCAGGTATGTCTCGCACGACGAGATCGTCGAGGTCATCAGGGCCAGCGGTTTCAGCGGCGACTCGGGCGCCCTATATGCGCATGTAAGCCGCTTGAAGCGGAAACTCGGCAAGGCGGGCGAGCTTTTGCGCTCGGAGCGGGGGTCGGGTTACGCTCTCATGAATTGAGCGGGCTTGACCGTACGGAAAACAAGGCAGACAAGTCTTTAACATATATGAAAACACTTACTCCATTCATACTGCTGCTCGGAATGTCCGCCATGGCGGACGCGCCGCGCAATGTGATTCTCTTCATCGGCGATGGAATGTCCACGCCGCAGCGCATTGTCGCGGACGAGTTTTCGCGCAAGGTCAACGGCGAAGCGATGGCGATGAACGCCTTTCCTTGCCATGCGACGACCCTTACGTACTCATTGTCGTCGCTCGTTACGGACTCCGCAGCGGCCGCGACGGCCATTGCGTGCGGCGAAAAGACGAAAAACGGCGCCGTCGGAGTGGATGGCGATGGCAAGCCCGTGGCCAGTTGCGCAGAGGCCGCGCGGGATTCGGGGCGAAAGGTCGGAATCGTCACGAGCGTTACGATAAACCATGCGACCCCGGCCGGCTTCTACGCCCACCAGGACAGCCGCTCCATGCTCTACCAGATCGGCCTCGACCTCGTGCGGTCCCGCTTCGACCTCTTTCTCGGCGGCGGGCTGGACAATGCCAACGTCAAAACGAACGGCGTCGCCGAGTATGTCGGCAATCTCTACGATTATGCGGCGGCGAACGGGTATTGCGTAGCGTGCGGACGGGAGGGGTTCGACGCGCTTTCTTCGTCCCCCGCGCCGGACCGGATATGGTGGCGCAGCGGCGAAAAGGCCTTGCCGTACGCGATCGACGCCCGCGACGAAGACTGTCCTCGCCTGCCTGAACTGACGCGCTTCGCGCTCGACTTTCTCGACGCCAAATCCAAGGACGGCAAGGGATTCTTCCTCATGGTCGAGGGCGGCAGAATCGACTGGGCGGGACACGCCAACGAAGCCGCCACGAATCTTCGCGACATGCTCGAACTCGACAGCGCCGTGAAGGTTGCGCTTGAATACCAAAAGGCCCACCCCGATACGCTTATCGTCGTGACCGGCGACCACGAGACGGGCGGCATGTCCATCGGCTTCGCAGGCACGGGATACGCCTTTTATATGGAAAGGCTCGCCAGCCAGACATGCTCTACCGAAAGATTCCGCGACCGCTGCCGCGCCCTGAGGGACAGGAACGCACCTTTCGAAGAGGCCGCCGCGCTGCTTTCGGAGTGCTACGGCTTCAGGTTCGACGGCAAGGAGGGCGATCCGATGACGCTGACGGAGGCGGAAGTCGCAGACATGAAATACCAATATCTGCATGGTTCCCTTGACGACAAGGCGCGCCGCATAATGCAGGATCGCGCAGGTGTCGGCTGGACGAGCGGTTCGCACACGGGTCTGCCCGCGCTTACGACTTCGATCGGGCCTGGCGCGGAGCGTATCACGGGACTGCTCGAAAACACCGACATCTCGAAGATCGTCAAGAGCTTTTGGCAATGAGGCGTCTTCTGGCGAAACTTCGCGTTTCGGCGCTGCCGCTCGTGACGGTCTTGGCCGTTGTCGCGGCGGTTTTGGCGCCGGTGCCCGAAGGCCACGCCAGGCACAACGCCAGCTCCGTCCGGGCCAGAGTATTGTTTGTAGACGATTCCGGTCTTGAAATGCACGGACTGATGAAGTACGGCTCGCAGGTTCTCGAAGTCGAGATACTCCAGGGCGACCGCAAGGGCGAGCGGTTTTTGTCCACCAACCTGGTTCGCGCTCAGATGGAGCTCGACAAGTTCTTCGAGGCCGGCGACATTATAACGGTCGCGCTTCCGGACAATGCGGAGCCGGGCGCCATGCTTGTCGCGCGCGACCATTGGCGGCTCGGCTGGATCGCGGCGGGCTTCGGCGCTTTCGCTCTTTTGCTTGTCGCTTTCGGCGGCAGGGTCGGCGCGAATGCGCTGGCCAGCTTTGCGTTCGCGTGCGTTGTCATATGGCGCTTCGTCGTGCCGCTCGCCCTGCGCGGAGTCAACGCCACGCTAGTCGCGTTTTCGGCGACTGCGATATTGACCGCCGCGATAATGTTCCTTGTCGGCGGACTCACCCGCAAGGCTCTTGCGGCATTCTGCGGCGCGATGCTCGGCGTTGTCGCGGCCCTTTTGCTCGCGCACTTCTTCGGCGAGGCGCTGAAGATAAACGGCGCCACGCTGCCGTTTGCGCAGACTCTTGTGTATTCCGGCTTCGCAGATCTCGACCTCGCGGACGTCTTTGTCGCGGCGACAATCCTGGCAGGGTCCGGAGCAATGATGGACCTTTCGATGGACATATCGGCTGGCGTTCGCGAAGTTGCGCGGCACTCGCCGGGTATCGGGTTTCGCGCTCTTTTTCTCAGCGGACTGCGCATAGGCCGCGCGACTGTCGGAACCATGACGACAACGCTGCTTTTGGCATATTCGGGCGGATATCTCACCCTGCTAATGGTCTTTTATGCGCAGGGGACGCCCTTGGCTGATTGTCTCTCGTCGCCCATAGTCGCGGCCGAGGTGGCGAAGACGCTGGTCGGTTCTCTCGCGATTGTCCTTGTCGCGCCTTTTACGGCAATCGTTTCGGCGTATCTGTTCTCGCACCGCGCCGATTCTTGCGGGCCTGATCGGGCTCGAACCGAAATTTAACTCCGATGGTTGGGCTATCGCTAACGCTTAATGCTGCTTCGCACTTCTTAAACCGCTTTCGAACTCGTTTGGCGCTTCGCACTAAGAGTTCGCGCATTCTTCGCATCGTTTTACTGCGTACATGCGTGCAAAAATAGTACTATTTATGGACAAAAATAGTACTACTTTTGTACAAAAATAGTACTACTTTTGCGCA